>DASQZE010000357.1:0-4780 GCA_035638875.1 Longimicrobium sp. | reverse complement strand
ACACCGGACGATTGGAAGGCATCAACAACAAGATCAAGGTGATCAAGCGGCAGGCGTACGGCTTCCGCGACGACGCCTACTTCATCCTGAAGATCAAAGGCGCCTTCCAGGGCACTCTGCAACAAAATCAGCGATGAACCTGTTTTCCTGAGGGAGGCGCCGCCGATTCTCCTCCCGCACAGAATCTCCGGCGCCGACCGAAGGATCTACCCTCCCGTGCCCGATCGTCGCTCCTCCGCTCAACACCTTCCCAATCCGAATCTGCATTGCCGCTCACATCGGGTAATCGGGTGGCGGCGAGGTCTTCTTCATTGAATTACATTTAGGTACATTTTGTGGATCATTGATGCCGGTACAGAACCCTTCCGCCCACGGAGCCCCATGAAGAAGATCCGCCTGAACGCCGAAGACCTGGAAGTGTTCTCGTTCACGACCGCCGAGACGGCTGGTGACAGCGGAACCGTGAAGGCTGCGGGGACGGGAAACCCCTGCTACCACACGGTTGCCTACCAGAACACGGTGTGCCTGGGATATCCGGCATCGTACTGGGGCGAGGAAACGTGCGACTGTCCGCTCGTGCCGTACACGCAGGAACTCCGCTGCCAGCCGCTCAATACGGCGGCCGCCACCTGCTTCACGTGCCCGCCCGAGCCCGGCTGCTGACGATCCGCATCGGCCCTCCGGCGATCCCCTGCGCCGGAGGGCCGATCCGCACCGCGATCCTCATCTCCCGTAACCCATTGCTCGCAAGGAGCCCCATGAAGAAGATTCGCCTGGACGCCGAAGACCTGCAGGTGCTCTCGTTCACCACCGCCGAGACGCCCAGCGTGCGCGGCACCGTGGATGCGGCAGAGACGGGAAACCCCTGCTACGTTACGATCGGCTATAAGCGGACGGTCTGCGTGGCGTATGCGCCCTCGCATTGGAACGAGGATACCTGCTACTGCCCGCCGGAGCCGATCACGAACGACCCCGGCTGTCTCATCGACACTGCGGCCCTCACCTGCCACACGTGCCCCGGCCAGCCCGGCTGCTGATGATCTTCATCCGCCCTCCGGTGCGCGCAGTGGGGGGGCGGGTCCTGGTGGATGGATTACGTGCAGATCTACGCATCTGATACCGTGGCAGAGCGCTTGCGAAAGTCGGCGCCCCGGCTGAGATTAGGGGCGGTCACCGATTCCATTCGATCCACCCGCCATCGTTCCCCTGATGACGAACGTCGTGCTGCGTTTCGCCGCGATTGCCGCGGCGACGCTCCTGGCGCATGCGCCCGCCGCGGCGCAGGAGCCGCTTCCGCCCGTGCTGCCGTGGGGCATCAACGGCGAGCAGGTGTCGGCGCAGCTGGAGGCCAAGGAGCTGCGCGTGCACCTGACCCGCGCCGGGCGCGACGTGCACGCCGCCTCGCCCAACCGGCAGACGCAGGCCGTCGCCATCCTGACCAACGACAGCCTGGTGGGATTGATCTACTTCCATCCGGAGAACGCGCGGCACAACGCGCCGGACCTGTTCTCGCTCGCCGCCACGCAGGCCGAGCAGGCGCACGGGCCGCCGCTGTGCCGCAAGTCCAACCTGGCCGTGTGGACGCTGGAGCAGGGCATCCTGGAAGTCCGCCTGCGCCGTTCCGCCGGCGACGGCGCGCCCGGTGCGGAGATCCGCTACATCGGCCCCGGCTACGCGGAGGAGATGGCCCGCCGCACCACGCCGCGCCCGTCCACCGCGGCGCGTCGCCCGGCGCCGACGCGCACCCCCAGCGGCCGCCGCCTCCTCGGCGCCCCCGCGGATTCCGTGCAGGCGCCTCCGCCGCCCGCTGCCGCGCCGGCCCCCGTCGCGGCATCGGCCCCCGCCGCGCCCGTGGGGCCGACGCCCGCGTACTGCATGGCCGCCGCGTAATCGAAGCGCATCCGGGGGACGGACATCCGCCGCCGCCCGGAAATTTTTGTGCTCGGATCGGTGTCGTACGGCCGGGGACCCTGGGGTTCCCGGCCGGTTGCGTCTTCCCTCGGGTACGGCAGGCCTTTCGTATCCATCCCGTCCCTTCCCATCCGCAATCCGTGAGGCCGTGCACCCGGGCGGGATAATCGAACGCTAACTTGGATATCGGAATATGAGTGACTATTTATTGTAAAGTGCTTTTATGGGCAAAGCGTGAAATCTCACGCACCCTCGCACGGCACATTACACACACGGAGTACAGCCATGAAAAAGCTCAGCCTGAATCCCGACCACCTGGAAGTGCAGTCGTTCGAGACGGACATGCCCGTGCGCGCCCGCGGGACGGTCCGGGCGAACGCGACCGCCGTCGGGGGGATCGACACGTGTGCCCTGTACTGCACGTCGGAAACCGGCTCCCTGAGCGCGTGCGGCTGCGCGACCCGGGACTGCACCGGAGACGGCGGGCAGGTGAGCTGCTACAACTCGTACGACTTCTGCAGGCCGACCCAGCGGCCGCTGCGCACCTGCCCGCACTGCTATCCGTGATGGGCGGAGCGTAGCGGGCGGGTGGGCCGCGGCGCTCACCTGACCTCGCTCCTGGATGAACGCTCCCCCTCCCACGCCGTCCGTGGGAGGGGGTGTTCGCATGCGGCGGCACGGGGCGGCTTCCCGCCAGCCTTCACCCGCCGCGTCGCACCGCTTGTACGCGAACCTCGGCGGCGACAGGTTCACGTCGGATCACATCCGTACTTGGCAGTTGTCACTCGGCACTTGGCACTATGTTGAAGACGGCCTTCGTCAGCCACGAGGATTCATCCCGGCACGACACGGGGTGGAAGCATCCCGACCACCAGGGCCGCCTGCCGGCCATCGTGCGCGCCGTGCAGCGCGACATGGTGGCGCTGTGGGATCCGCTCCTGCAGCTGGAAGGCGTCCCCGCCACGGAGGCCGACCTGCTGCTCGTGCACACGCCGGCGCACCTGGCGCGCGTGCGGGACCGGGCGCTGGAGTCCGCGCGCGAGGAGCGGACGCTGGAGCTGGACGGCGTGCCCGTCTCCGGCGCATCGTGGGATGCCGCCCTGGCGTCCGCCGGCGCCGCGCTGACGGCCGTGGATGCCGTACTGGAGGGTGCCGCCCGCAACGCCTTCGTCCTCGCGCGTCCGCCCGGGCGCGGGGCGGCGGCGGATGTGCCCGGCGAGCACTCGCTCTTCAACACCGTCGCCATCGCCGCGCGGCACCTGCGTGCGCGGCGCGGGATCGGGCGCGTGCTGGTGGCGGCGTGGGGCGCGCACGCACCCGCCGCCCTCGCGCGCCTGCTCGCGGAGGACGATGGCGTGCGGCTGATCTCCATCCACCAGCACCCGCAGTCCTTCCCCGATCCGCGCCCCGCGAACGGCGACGATCCGCCCGTCCCCGGCGCCGCGCTCCCCCCCGGCAGCACCGGCGACGCTTTCGCCGCGGCGCTCCGCGAGGCGCTGGATGCCATTCCGCCGGGCGAGTCCCCCGATTTCGTGCTGCTCTCCGCCGGGTTCGACATCCTGGCGGCGGATGCGAACGGCGCCCTGTCCGTGCACCCCGACGAAGTGCATGCGATCACGACGGTGCTGCGCGAGTGGGTGGATGCGCGCGTCGGCGGCCGCTTGGTCTCCGTGCTGGAGGGCGGATACGCCGCCGCGGATACCGCCCGTGCCGTCATCCAGCACCTCCACGCGCTGGCGGGGCTGGAGCCGGCGTAGGCCAGGGGCGGCGGGCGAATTGGGTGGATCGAGTGCCGGCGCGACAGGTCGAGCCCGAGCCCCCGGCGACTGAAGTCGCGGCTGTGACCCCGCGATGTCGGCCTTCGCCGACAGGTCCGTCGCGGGGGAATGCCGTGGGATTGGCGGAGCCCAGGCGGATGGGGTCGTGCGGGGGAGGGGCAGCATGCGCGGGGCGGCGGTCCGTCCCCCGGCGACTGAAGTCGCGGCTCCGAAAACGTGATGTCGGCCTTCGCCGACAGGTCCGTTGCGGGTGAGTGCCGTGGGATTGGCGGAGATCCGTCCTTTGTCCTCCCTCCCCCACGCAGTTTGTGGGGGAGGGTCGGGGAGGGGGGCGCTCCGCCTCCGCCGATCGCTCGTCGAAGTTTACACCCCCTCCCGCGTAGTTTGCGGGAGGGGGTGTACGAGCCTGAGCGAGGCCGGGGGAGGGCCCACCGCCCGTGCCGCGATGGGACTCCACCCTCGCTCCGCCCCCTCGCGCCCCGCTGTGCCCGCGCCTACATTCGCCGCGGACCGCCGTTCGGTCGCGGTGCCCCGTTCATCCTCCCCCGCCGCCCGGATCCGCCCATGCAGCCCCCCGTCCGCATCGCCGCGCCGGCCCTGGCCGCGCTGCTCGCCGCTACCGCGCTCGGCGCACAGGCCCCGCGCGTCCCCGACCAGGATCCGCGCGTGCGCCAGGCGCTGGAGCACGCGCGCGCCACGGAGCCGCAGGCCATCGAGGAGCAGATCGCCATCTGCCAGATCGAGGCGCCGCCGTTCAAGGAAGCCCGCCGCGCGGAGGACTTTCGCCGCCGGCTGGAGGCGCTGGGGCTGCGCAACGTGCGCATCGACTCCGTGGGCAACGTCATCGCGGAGCGGCCCGGCGAGCCGGGGGAGCCCGTCGTCGTCATCTCCGGCCACCTGGACACGGTCTTTCCCGAGGGCACCGACGTCGCCGTCAAGCGCGAGGGCACGGTCCTGCGCGGCCCCGGCATCGGCGACGACTGCCGCGGGCTGACCATCGTGCTGGCCGTGGCGCGGGCCATGGAGCAGGCGCAGGTCCGCACGCGCGGCACGGTCCTGTTCGTCGGCACCGTGGGCGAGGAGGGGGCGGG
>DASQZE010000356.1:0-2412 GCA_035638875.1 Longimicrobium sp. | reverse complement strand
CCGAGCGGATCCTTTCGATCAGCGCGACATGCCAGCAGCAGCGGACGCATCCGCTCGACTTCGTCGCCCTCTCCATTGCCGCGCTGCGCGCCGGCAAGCCCGCGCCCAAGCTCCTGCCGGCCACCTGAACGGTTACGATCGGGCTACGAAAACGGGCTCCGCGTGGTTCGCGGAGCCCGTTTGGCGATCGATCGGCCGGTGCGTCAGCTCGCGGTGGAGACGCGGGCGGCGCGGACGGGGATGCTTTCCTTGGCGCTGGTGCGCGCGACCAGGTGGCGCAGCCCGGACATCAGGTAGTTGATCACCTCGGCCGCCGTGTAGCCCGAACGGTCCGAGCCGATGAAGCGGCGGATGTTCTTGAGCTCGTCGCCGCTGGTGACCAGCGGGGCCTCCACGTCGCCGCTCTTGCGCTCCTGCGGCATCCCCAGCGTGGCGAAGAGCGCGTTGCACAGGCACTTGCGGCCCACCGTGTCGGCCACGTCGCCGCCCTTCTTGACGTACGTGTCCACCGGCTCGGCCGGGCAGCGGTAGTCCACGCGGCCGTCCGGGCGCTTATACGCCGTGCGCAGGTACCCCAGGTCGCAGACGCGCTCGCGCTTCTGGTAGACCGGGAGCTGCGAGATGGTGCCGGGAACCTGCACCACCTTGAACGGGAACCCCGTGGGCGACGCGCGCCCGTCGGTGAACACGTCGATGGTGTCGTCCTGCGCCTGGCTGATCACGTCGGCCTTGAGCTGGGGCGTCATCCCCGACTCGTCGGCGTAGGCGAACAGGGTGCCCACCTGGATCCCCGCCGCGCCCGCGTCCAGCGCCTCGCGCAGCTTCTCCGGGCTCCCGGCGCCGCCGGCCAGCCAGAAGGGAAGCCCGTGCTCCTTCATCTTCTCCAGGTCCACCTCGTCGCGCTCGCCGTACTGGGGCTCGCCTCGCTCGTTCAGCACCTGCTCGCCGCGGGGCGGGGCGTTGTGCCCGCCGGCCGTGGGCGCCTCGATGATGAACCCGTCGATGCGCCCCGACGACTTCCGCGCCAGCATGGTCGCCAGCGAGTTGGAGGCGATGATGGGGAGGAAGAACGGACGGCTGACCGTCGCCGGCCGCTCGGCGAAGTGCACGCGCGGGTCGAAGTGCATCATCGCCACCTCGTCGCGCCCCATCCCCTCCACGTCCAGCCGCAGCTGCGCCGGCTCGTGCGCGGCGAAGCGGTCCAGCACCCCCGGGATCTCCTTGGGGATGCCGGCGCCCATCAGCACGTAGTCCACGCTGGCCAGCATGGCGCCGTAGAGGGTGGCCAGGTTGGGCATCTGCACCTTGGTGAGCAGGTTCATGCCCACGGGCCCGTCGTGCCCCTCCTTGGCCAGCCACACCTCCACGAAGCTCGCGAGCACGGTCAGCTGCTCGCGCACCCGGGTCACCATCTGCCGGTACATGGGGATCTCGCGGTACGGCTCGCCCGGCTCCCGCCCCTCGGGGCGGAAGTATTTGGCGAGCACGTCCTCCACCGTCTCCGGGAGCGGGAAGTGCTCCATAGCGCGGCGGACGTGCCCGCCGATGTCGCCGTCCTGGAGGCGGCGGACCAGCACCGTGTCGATGCAGGTGCCGGACACCACGCCCATCTGCCCCCGCATCGCGACGGCCTTGGCCAGCACCCAGTTCGAGATGCCGACCCCCATGCCGCCCTGGATGATGAGCGGGTGCGTAGACGCAGCTGACATACCGTTGCGGGAAAAAGGTTTGCGTGCGTTTTCAGTGCAGGTTGTCCGTCAATCTAGCGTCAAAGTAGCGCACAGGCAACACTTTACGCCGAATGACCCCGCCCACTGAACGTGGCTCATTGGATGGAGGGGGTACCGCACGAGCGGTGCCAGGGTTCCGACATACGCATCAGGCGCGCTCTGAAAGAGTGCGAAAGTGCGAAGTGCGAGAGTGCGAAAGCGCTAGAACGGGATTGCGATTGCATGGGATGCACGTCGATGGTCGGGCGAGCGGGGCGGCGGCGCATGCGTGCGGTCGGCGCGGGCCGCCGGCCCCGCGCGGGTGCGTGAACACACCCGCTAAGACGACGGAAAGCCTCGCCACACGATTCGTCGCGGATGATCGGCACCCGAGCGGGCGAGGCTTCAACCGCACGTGGCCCCGGGCTCCGCGTCGGGATGCCCGCCACCCACGCCACGATCGACGCCCGCGCCGACCAGCCCGCCCGTCGCCCGCCGCCGAGCCCGCGCGGGTGCGTGAACACACCCGCTACGACGACGGAAAGCCTCGCCACACGATACGTCGCGGATGATCGGCACCCGAGCGGGCGAGGCTTCAACCGCACGTGGCCTCGGACTCCGCGTCGGGATGCCCGCCATCCGGCGCCACGATCGACGCCCGCGCCGACCAGCACGCCCGTCACCGAGCCCGCGCGGGTGCGTG
>DASQZE010000355.1:0-13319 GCA_035638875.1 Longimicrobium sp. | reverse complement strand
CCCGCGTGGGAAATCACGGCGTGGAGGTGGATTCGTTCGATGCGCTGCCTGCGGATCTCGGGCGGATGCGCGTGCCCGTGCAGCAGTATGCCGTCTTCGAGCATCGAGGCCACGTGTCCGCGCTCTGGCAGACGTGGGGCGCCATCTGGCAGGACTGGGTCCCCCGCTCCGGCCGCACCCCCGCCGACACGCCGGACTTCGAGCTGTACGGCGAAGACTTCGATCCCGCGACGGGGCTGGGCACGATGGAGATCTGGTTCCCGCTCCTGCCGGTCTGATATGAGCCGCGGGTGTTGCGAACGCACACCGTTTGGCGAGTCATCCTGATGAGAAACGGGGAGCGGCGATGGCTGTGAAGGGCACCGGCAGCAAGCAGGCGAAGGGCGCCACCACCGCGCCGGACGACGTGGATGCGTTCGTCGCCGCGCTGGACCATCCGCAGGCGGCGGAGATCCTGGCGCTGCGGCGGATCATCGTCGGGGCGGACGCGCGCATCGGCGAGGGGATCAAGTGGAACGCGCCCAGCTACCGCACGTCCGACTGGTTCGCCACCACGCACCTGCGCGCGAAAGAGGGGGTGCACATCATCATGCACTTCGGCGCGAAGAAGCGGGCGGACTTCGCGCCGCGCGCCGCCATCGACGACCCCGAATCCATCCTGGAATGGCTGGCGGAGGACCGCGCCGTGGCGAAGTTCCGCGACATGGCGGACATCCAGGCCAAGCAATCCGCCTACGCGGCCCTCATCCGCCAGTGGATCGAGCACGTGCAGCCATGACGGCGCCCGTCATCGTTCCGTACCGCGAGGCGTACCGGCAGCAGGCCATCGACCTGGTGCTGCACATCCAGAACGTGGAAGCGGGAATCGCGCTGTCGCTGGAGGAGCAGCCGGACCTGCTGGCCGTCGAGCAGGCCTACGTGCAGCCCGGGGGCGGGTTCTGGATCGCGCTGGATGAGCGGGGGGACGTGGCGGGGACCATCGGCCTGCAGGTGAAGGAGGGGCACGGGATCATGAAGAAGTTCTTCGTCCGCGAAGATGCGCGCGGGCGGGAGCGGGGCGTGTCCGCCGGCCTGTACGACGCGCTGCTGCGGCACGCCCGCGGCACCGGGCTGCGGTCCATCATCCTGGACACGCCGTCCGTGGCCGAGCGGTCGCACGCGTTCTACCGCCGGTCCGGCTTTCGCCAGGTCACGGCTGCGGAGCTGCCCTTCGACTACCACTTTCCCAACCGCGACTCGCTCCTCTTTCAGCTCGATCTGCCCGCGGGCGAGCAGCCTGCTTCTTCCGGGACCGATCCCCGTCCTTGACTTCCCGAGGGAGCGCCCGCGCAGAGGGTGTTTAAGAATCTACTTCGCAAGAAACCCGCGCTTGATTTCCTGAGGGAGCGCACGCCGGCAACTTCAACGTGCACAATCCGTTGCGCGCGACCGAAGGATCTACTCCGCACAGCCAGGGAGCAGGCTTCACGTCGCGTAGCCAGCCCTTCGGCATGCGGGCCAGATCCTTCGGTCGGCGCCATGGATCCAGTCCGAGCGACGGTTCCGGCGGCGCCTCCCCCAGAGGGCGTTAGAGAATTCTACGTGAGATAGAAGACGCGGTTGATTTCCTGAGGGAGCGCACGGCGGCAACTTCAACGTGCACAATCCGTTGCGCGCGACTGAAGGATCTGCTCCGCACAGCCGGGGAGCAGGCCTCACGTCGAGTTGCCAGCCCTTCGGCATGCGGGCCAGATCCTTCGGTCGGCGCCATGGACTCAGTGAAAACCAGGGACCCGGCGGCGCCTCCCTCAGGAAATCAAGCGCGGGAGAATGTTCTTGAACACACTCTGAGCCTCAGACCTGCACGGTCACGAGGAAGTACACCGCGAGCGTAGCCCATACCGTCGCCACGCCGAGCAGGAATGCGCTGCCCGTTCTCCAGTGGTCCGTCACGCGGCGGTCGAAGACGAGCACCTGGCTGCGGTGCACGGCAATGCGCTGGCGCCCTGCTTCCGTTTCGCCGTGCCAGCCGATCACGCTGTCGGCGGTGACCACCACGTCGCGCAGCACGAGCATCGTCCTGTCCTCCACGGTGGTCACGCGGCCCACCCCGAACGTCCTGTGCTCCTCGCCGGGCGCGGGGAGAGGATAGGTGTACTGCCAGCGCGTGCACCCGCCGGCGGCCGCCGCGAGCAGGAGGCCGACCGACAGGCCTGGTATGAGCGCCACGGGGATCCTGTGCTTCGGTTGGTGTCATCAGGGCTCGTCCATCCCCGTCAGCAAACTGCGCGGGCGAGGCCTTTTCGCGCCTGGTGACCGGGTGGCGCGGCTCAGATTTCCAGGGTCGCGATGTAGTACGCCACGAGCGCGATGTATACCGTCGCGAGGGCGAGCACCGAGGCGCCGGCAGTCTTCCACCGGTCCGTCACGCGCCGCTCGAGAACGACCACCTGGCTGCGGTGCAGGGCGACGCGCCTCCGCATCTCCCCGTCGGTCACGCCGATCACGCTGTCGGCGGTGACCTGCACGTCGCGCAGCACCACCCGCTGCCCGCCCTGGGCCGGTGTGACACGGGCGGACCGGAGGGTGGCCGGAGGTTCGGCGGGCGCGGGCATGGTCTGCACGTGCTGCCAGCGCGTGCACCCGCCGGCCGCCATCAACAGCAGGCCGAGCGACAGACCCGGGATCAGCTTCATGGGCATCCCCTGCTTTCGGATAGCGTACAGGATCGTCCACCTTCGCAGCCCGCGCGGGATGAGGCCCTGCGTGATGCGCTCCCTGTGCGGCGGGTCAGACCTTCACGTTGGCGAGAAAGTACAAGGCCACCCCCGCGTACGTCGTCACCAGGACGAGAAACGACGCGCCGGCGGTCCCCCATGGATCGAACGCCCTGCGGTCGAAGACGAGCACCTGGCTGCGGTGCACGGCAACGCGCTGACGCCGTCCCTCCGTGCTGCCGTGCCAGCCGGTCACGCTGTCGGGCGTGACCACGACGTCACGCAGAACCACCATCCCGCTCTCGACGGTCGTCACGCGGCCCGCGCCGAACGTCTGGGGCGCCTCGCCGGGCGCGGGGAGCGGATGCGTGTACTGCCAGCGCGTGCATCCGGCGGCGGCCACGGTCAGCAGGAGGCCGATCGACAGGCGGTCGATGGGCTTCATGCGCGCTCGCGGAATGCGGACGGCGTCATCCGGCCACGGGATCGGCGCCCTCGGAGGCGGGCGTCTCCACCTCGTCGTCCGAGACGTCTTCCACCTCGTTCTCGGAGAGACCCACGACGGTGCCGTCCTCGAACTGCACCATGAAGCCGTCGCGGCCGTCCTCGTTGTTGTCGGCACCCCAGTGGCCGATGACCTCGCCCACCCGGCCGATGTGCGGCTCCGACTGGTCGTAGAACGACCGCACCACCTTCACCTTGTGCATCACGCGCTCCGCGTCCCGGGTACGTCCCTCGCAGTAGTGGCGCGACAGGTATGCATGGAGTGCGCCCGGTCAGGGGCCAGGGGCCGGGCGGTGGTCCTCCCCCGGCCTCGCTCATACCAGATCCTGAAAAAGAATAAGCGTTCCCGGGTGTTGTTTTCTCGGATTCGGTATGAGGGATGCACGCGGCGGCTCGCGGAACGGAGATCCGTTCCGCGAGCCGTTCGCGTTGATCGTAGAGCAGGGCAACAGCAGGAACGGCGGGCGGGATCCGCCCGCCGTCCCCTGCGCCTACTCGGAGTAGCGCTCCCGGAGCTCGCCCACCCACGCCGGCACGGGCGTCTGGCTGTCGCGGCAGCGGCGCTCCAGCACGTCGATGATCTCCATCATCGCCTCACGGCCAAAGCCGGGGGCAAAGTGGTTCACCAGGAGCTTGAGCGCATTGCTCGCATTCTCCGCCGAGACCGCCTGCACGTTGCGGCTGGCCTCGCGCAGGTACCACGAGCGCAGCTTGCGCTCCGTCTTCACGTAGGGAGCGGCACCATCCAGAAATCCCCGTAACCCCGTGGGGCTCATGCCGATGTCGCGGGCCGCCTGCCGAAGGCTGGTGGCGTCCACGAAGGTGCGCGCGGCTTCCCTGAGCGTCTCTACCGATGCGTCGTCTTTGCGCGGCGGCATCCGTCCCCGTCTCCGTTCCGCCCCCTCGCGAGGGCTGCTGGTGTCCACTCGGCTCGCTTTCCCGCGCATACAGTAGGGGACAACCGTCTCGTTCACAAGAGGAGCGGGCGAACTGCGCCACCTCGGGAACGGTTTAGCCCCCTGGAAAGGCCTTTTGCGCCTCCGCATCGAAGTCCGGGGAGGGGGCAACGGTGTCCATGTGCGTCCGCCGCTCCTCGCACATCGTCCCCTCGCCGACCCCATGCCCCGCGGCCGGTGTCTCAGCGAGCCAACCGCACCTCCCGCGCCACGGCAAAGACAAAGCACATCCTTTTCAGTCACGGAATCACCATCATCTCCACGTTCCAAATCACCGGTGGGCGTGGCGGAGGGTCCGGCAGACGGGGATGATGAGGATCTATTTCTTCTTCGTCTTCCGGCTGCGGCGGGCCACGTCGACGGATTTTTCCACCCAGGGGCGCAGGGCGTCGGCGTCTTCCAGCAGTTCGGCGGGAAGCTCGTAGTAGTGCATGGTATGCTGGTCGCCGTCGAACGGGCGAAACGGGCCCATGCCCACCGCCTCGAAGTCGCCGCGGTTGGTGTCGTCGACCTTGAGGTAGATCGTTTCGCCGGCCATCAGGGCGAAGAAGAATCCGCCGGAGTACACCCCCACGCCCCCGAACATGGAGCGCGACGTGACCGGCGCCGCCACGCGCCCCAGCTGCTCCAGCACGAACTCTCGGTACTCTCGGGATACGGCCATCGGGGGCTCCTGGGGTTCCGTCTCTAGAAACAATGATTCATACATGACTCATATCCTCGTATAAGGGCTCATATACGATTCACTGCGCTACCATCGCCGGAGGGTGGATTAATTCCGGGTGTCAGCGGCTCGCGGCCAGTCGCTGGGCAACGGCGCGTTCAGCGTGCTCAAAGGCATCGGCGAACTGGTCCAGCTCGATCGGGGTCAGTCCCATCCCCTGCCCGACGTGGCGCCACCGTCGCACCGCGCTCTCCACCTCGGCCAGGATCTCACGCGCACGGTCCGGGATGAGCTGAAAGTACGGAGCGGCGGCCATCAGCGCCTCCACCGAAGCCTGGGGACCGGTGTCCTCCGTGATCCACGTCTTGAGCTCGCGCTCACGATCCGGAAACGGGTTGACGTCGAACGCGGGAGCCAGCCGCCAGAAACTCCGCTCCACGTGCAGAAACCCGTGGTTGTGCAGGTGATCGTCCACGTTGGAGATAAGGATGGAGAAGGCAATTCTCCGCCACAGCTCCTCGATGTCGGTTCGCGGATCGGCGCCATGTTCCCGAAGCGCATCCACGATCTCGGCGTAGCTGTGGTCGCTGGGATCACCCGGAGCAACCCCGAGCATGGTGGCCGCCGAGATGTACGGAATTCTGCCACCCGCCTTCCGGTCGAAGCGCCGCACCAGCGTCACCGGCGTTCCGTCGCTGAACACCAGCTGCGCGTCCGCGGCGTTGATCCCCGCTTCCGCCGCCAGCCGCAGGGCGAGCACCTCGCCCTTGGTGACTGCGCGCTCGTCGCCGATGCTGGGAAACTTGCCGATGGACAGCTGTCCCGCGTCGTCGATCACGGTGCACTTGGGGCGCAGCCCGCCGAGCGAGGTCCCACGGCCCCGCAGGCAGGCAAGATCGGCCGCCGTCTCGGAGTTCGACTCGACCGCGCGGCTGGCCGCGAGAAGATGGCGCAACTCCACGAGTGGCGGTACTCCGCGGCGCCCCTGTTCCGAGGTCCGCCGGAACACCCCGTCCTCGTCCCGAAACCGAAGCGCGCCGACGCGGCTTACGTCATCCACCTCCAGCAGGAAGTCGAGTGCGCCGAGCAATGGCGCGCGATCCTCGCCGGCCCGGCGAGCTTCGGCGCGGCGCTTGGCATGGTCGCGCATGATCACGCGCCGCGCCCACCCGTCTGGCTCTGTATCGGCGATGGAGCCGTGAAAGACGGAGCCGTTGGGTGCCTTGCGATGGAACTGGGGGCCGGCAACGAGCCGCAGCGCCGGTTCGATCTCGGATGCGTCCGGCGCGCCGACCCACGCACCATCGTATTCGAACGACGCGCTCTCGCGTGACCCTTCGTGGTTGTATCGAAGGGTGCCGACCAGGCGCTCCGCATCGCCGAGATACACCTGGATTGAACGCGTCATGTGGCCCGCGGCTCCTTTCGGGAGCGCACGCGCTTGGGCACCCGCTCCGCATCCAGCAGCAGTCCCTGATCGTCGCCGCGCACGTCGGCAAGATCGGCCAGGGGATCACCCAGACCTAGCACGAACAGCGCGAAGGCGTACACACCCATTGCCACCGTGGGATCGCCCTTCTCGACGCGCATATACGTGCTCCTGGACACACCGATCCGCTCGGCCATCATCGCGGAGGTGATGCCGCGCCTGCGCCGCGCCAGGGCGATGTCTGCACCAAACTTGGTGAACGATCGCCGGACGCGCGACGGCATCAGGTCAAACGCAGTCGATTTCACAATGCCCTATACATGCTACGTAACGCAGACTTAAGTAGCATACATGATACATTGCATGCAGATGATGTGCAAGCTATCCCAACGCAGCGAAAGTGACGTACGGAGGGGAATAGGAGACGCTGCGGCCGGCCCTGCAGGGCGTAGGGGCACGGGTATCCGCATCCCCTCCCGAAGCGCCGGGAGGGGATGCGGATCGAACGGCGCGGATCAATTCGCGGACGGGGCCAGCTCGGGGCGGGCGAAGTACTCGGCGGCGGCGCGAAGGATCGCGGCGTCGGTCTGCAGGCCCTCCAGCACGCGCGGCGGGCGGCCGGGCGCCGCCAAGATGTAGCGCGGCTCCATGGACTGCACGTCCGCCGTCTGGCGCCCGCCCTGGGCCAGGCGCACGCGCCTGGCGCCCACCTGGTGCACGGCCACGCCGGCCGTCTGCAGCACGGGCGTGACGTTGGCCACGTACCGCTCGAAGTCGAACAGGAGCAGGGCCAGGTCCTCGTCCGCGTCC
The DNA here is from genome assembly GCA_035638875.1 of Longimicrobium sp. Lineage (GTDB taxonomy): Bacteria > Gemmatimonadota > Gemmatimonadetes > Longimicrobiales > Longimicrobiaceae > Longimicrobium. Next base: position 6,260 of record DASQZE010000355.1, on the reverse strand, counting down.
ACCTCCGCCTGGCTCACGCGCCGCCACGCGACGACCACCGTGGGCCCCGCCATGGCCACGGTCGTGTCCTCCGCGGGCAGCCGCGGGGGCGGCGTCTTGTCGCCCCCGCAGGCGGCGGCGGCCAGCAGGGGCAGCGCCGCGGCGACGAGGAGGAGCGTGCGAAGGGAGCTCATTCGTCCTGGCTCCAGAAGTAGCCGTGGCGGGTGCGCGGATCCAGCGCCAGGTAGCCGCGGTCCGGACCGGAGGGGATGCGGTAGATCTCCAGGTACTCGGACTGCCCGCCCGTGAGCGTGCGCGAGCTGATCAGCCACCACTTGTTCCACCCCGCGGAGGGTACGGTGATGCGCTCCAGCTCCGCCTCGGCCTGCACGCGCTGCATGCCTCCCGTGATGGCCGGCACCTCCGCGGGCTGAAAGTCGAAGCGGACGAAGCGCTCACCCCCGCCGCGGTTGTTGCTCGCGTGGATGGCCGTGGCCGTGGCGGGGACGAAGCCCGGTACGTCCCCCCGCTCCACGGCCTGCGCGCTCACGGCCTGGGCGTGCGTGGGGTAGAACTCTTCGGAGCGCTGAACGCGGCCGTACGTGAAGGGGATGGCGATGAGCAGCGCCACCGCCACCAGCACGACGAACGCCGTGATGATGTTGCGGCGCCGCACCTTGGGATCGTACGGGTCCGGGCCCTTCTCCGCGTCTTCAGGATACAGGTTCACTGCTGGATCTCTGGTTGATGCAAGGACTTCGATGCGGGGCTCGCGCGCTGGGCGGACGCCGTGCAGCGGGCGAGGGCCCCCTCCCCCCTCCCCCGCTTCGCCGGCGGGAGGGGGGAGAACTTCGATCGCGAACACGGCCGGCGGTGTGCCATCCGCCGCCAGTCCGCGCAGGCGGACTTCGTGTGTTCGTTGCGGCGAATTCATTCGCCCGGACGGAGGACCGCTTCGCCTCCCGCATCATCCGCCCGCATCATCCGCCCGCAATCCTTCGCCGCGCCACGAAGATACGCATCTGCCCCGCGCCCCGCGAGCGGGCAAACGAAAAACGCCGGCCGGGAACGATCCCGGCCGGCGTCGTCTCGGTCATCCACCGCGGCTACTCCGTTTCGCGCGTCCGCGCACAGTCGTCGCGCTCCGGCGAGGGGCGGCGGGCATCCACCAGCTCCACCACGGCCACGGACCGGCTGTATCGGCCCAGGTGCCCCCAGTGGCCCACGTCCGTCATGTCCATCCGCACCGTGACGAAGATGGTGCCCCACTCGCCCTCCACCAGGTCGCGGTAGGGCCGCATCATGGGCCCGGGGTTGCTTACCCACCACACGCCCCGGTCCCCGCCGACGCCGCGCCCTCCGCTGCCGCCGCCGCACACGCGGAACGACTGCTCCTCCCATCCCACCGTGTAGTAGCCGGAGACCACGCGCGGGTTCGGCGCCTCGGGCGAGAGCAGGGGGAGCAGAAAGAGCGGGAGGACGGAGCGCATGCGCATGGATGGATCGCGGCGACGGTGGCGGATCAAATCAGCAGGACATCGGGTTGGAAGCCGGCGCCGCGCGAAGGGTTGCCCGGGTCAGCGCCCCTGCTCGATGGCGCGGCGGGCGATGCGGTCCACCACGCCCGGCGCGATGAGCTTTACCCAGGCGCCCACCTTGCCGCGCAGGGTCATGATGAGCTCACGGCGTCGGCTGGCCATGGCGGCGACGGTCTGCCGCGCGCACGCCTCCGGCGTCATCACCTCGCTCTCGCGCACGGGGCTGCTGTCCAGCATGCGCCCGTCCGGGCCGAACGCGTGCGTGCGGATGCCCGTGGAGACGAAGCCGGGATACACCATGGTCACCGTGACGCCGTCGTCCGCCAGCTCGATGCGCAGCGAGTCGAAGAAGCCGGCCATGGCGTGCTTCGTCGCCGCGTACCCGCTGCGCGTGGGCACGCCGGCGCGTCCAGTGAGACTGCTGATGCCCACGATGCGCCCCCGCGAGCGCTTGAGGTGCGGGAGCGCGGCGTGCGTGCAGTACACGCTGCCAAAGTAGTTCACCTGCATCATCCGCTCGAACGGGGCCAGGTCCGTCACCTCGTCAAAGCGGGCCCACATGCTCACGCCGGCGTTGTTCACCAGCGTGTCCACGCGCCCGTACTCCGCCACCGTGCGGTCGATCAGGCGGATGCACTGCGCGCGCTCCGCAACGTCCGTGGGCACGGGGATGGCGCGGCCCCCGCGCGCGCTGCACTCCGCGGCGACCGCGTCCAGCTTCGCGGCGTCGCGCGCGGCGAGGGCCAGCCACGCGCCCTGCGCCGCCAGCTGCAGCGCCATTTCGCGCCCAATGCCCTCGCTGGCGCCCGTAAGCACCACCACGTTCTCGCGGAACGCATCCGCCATCCTCCCCTCCCCCGTTTCGCGGAACGCCGCCGTCAGGAGTCGCGGCCGGTGCCGGGCGCCTCGCCGGCCTCCTGGGCCGCTTCCATCACCCGCTCCATCAGCTCGGGCATGAGCTCCATCATCCGCCCCATGGTGGCCTGCTGGATGGCGATGCCCAACTCCGGCGTGCGCTCCACCATCCGCATGCCGGCGGGTGTGCGGTAGAACGCGGTGATGGCGCGGATCTCCGCTTCCGTGAACTGATCGGCGTACGCCTGGATGAACTGCGGCTCGAGCTCGGCGTACGCAAAGTGCTCGTCCATGAAGTCGCGCACCACCTTGCGGAGATTGTCGTCCAGCTCCGTCAGCCCGCCGGCCGCCATCCCCAGCTCCATGCCGCGGATGAAGTTCTCACGCGCGCGGCTCACCTCCAGCAGCTCGCGGATGGCGGCCATCTCGCCCGCGGACGGCTCCTCCTGCGCGGCGGCGGGGGCGGCGGCGGCCAGCAGCAGGCCGGCGGCCAGGACCAGCGTCTTGATCATGTCGATTTCCCTTGATGACGCGTGGGATTCGCGCCCGCCGTCCGGGTGGGCGGCGGGCGCGCACGTGGGGAATCAGCCGCGGCGGCGCTCCAGCAGCAGCATCATGAGGATGCTCAGGATGGCCAGGCCCTCGTCTTCGGGCGCGAGCGCGCTGCGCTTTTCCACCGCGTAGCGGCCCTCGAAAAGGGCGGCCTGCTTGGCGGCGTGCAGCACCTCTAGCCCGTCCGGCCGCTGCACCGTGTACTTGGGATGGAAGACGTAGCCCGAGAGCATGCCGATGACGGGGATCTGGCCGAAGAGCGCGTCGCCCACCTTGGCCAGGGGATTGGCCTCGCGCAGGGTGAGGATCACCTGGTCGCCGCGCAGGATCTCGTAGTTCGCGCGAAACAGCGAGCGCATGCCGCGGCGCTGCACGCTCCCCAGCGGCCGGCCGTCCGGCGCGGAGAAGTTGTAGCGCGCGCTGAAGTCGATCACCCGGTCCGCCTTGATGTGGTACAGGGGAACGGTCTGCCCCTCGTCGGCGAACACGGTGATCTGCTCCTTGAGCTTGAACATCTTCTGCTTGACGTACATGCGAAGCTGGCCGGCAGCGTCGCGCACGTAGACCTGCGGCGTGAGGGCCAGGAGCTTGAAGGAAAGCTGAAGCGGATAATCCATGGGTGCGTGCTGGAGAGGGTGGTTTTTCGGGCGTTGCGCGGAGAACGATACGCTAGCGTCCGCCGTGCGCGCGCGCCAGCAACGCGAATCGTGGCTCCGGGAAAGGCTGATGCCCGATGCGACGGGCGAGAGGCCGCTCGACCTCGCTCATCATCACACCGCAGGCACGAAGGGATGGGACGCGGCGGAGGGGCGGAGGTCGTGCACGAACTCCCTCACCAGACCGCGCTGGGCCCCGGCGGAGGGGCGGAGGTCGTGCACGGACGCCCGGCGAATGAATTTCGCGGCACCGAAAACGTGATGTCGGCCTTCGCCGACAGGTCCGGCATGGGCGAGTGCCGCGGGTACGCCGAATCCGGCGGCCGGGAGATCGTGCGCCCTTCGAGCAGTTGAAGCCCCGCACGGACGCGCCAGCGGCCGGGGCGGGGCTTATGGCTTTCCCAGCGGCGGATTCATCCGCTCAGGGCTCCGCTTCCGTGCCGCGTCGTGGCCGGCCCTTGCCCGGTGCCGGCCGCATTGCCCGTCCTCGCGCCGGACTATCGCCAGAAGCGGATGTAGTACCGACCGGGCTCATTCCGGGCTGCGCGGTCCCGCCCGGCGTCCGCGGAACGGGGCGGATAGCCGACGGTGAGCAGGTGCTCGCCGGCCGGAAGCGCGTGCACGGGGATGTACGCCAGGATGCCGCGGATGCCGGACCGCGGGTTGGTGTAAAAGCGGAACTCGGGACGGATGGGCCGGCCGTCCAGCACCACGGGCTGCAGCCGCGTCCAGCAGTCCAGCACGGCCCGCACTGCGGCGCTGTCTGGTTCGTCCCCCGCGCCCATGCGGATGCCCCCGTCGGACAGCGGCCGCACGCCCGGGCACTGCTGGGCGAACGCCTCGCCGTGGCGCGGGGGCGCGTAGGGGATGAACAGCTTGAGGTACGGGTCCTTCACCACGTCGGACTGGATGCTGGGCGTCCGCGCGTACACCTCTCCCGCGGGGCGCTGGTCCTCGTACACTCCCCCGTCCACGCCGAACGCGCCTTCCGTGTCCGGCAGGTACAGGTGGTCGCCCGTGGTCACCACCCCCAGCCCGACGTACACGTCCTTGACCATGAACACCCCGAAAGGCAGCGCCAGCAGCGCGTACATGACCGGGTAGCGCACCCCTTTGCGCACGTTGGTGAACAGCGTCATGAACGTGGTGCCGATGATGGGCATGGCGTTCACGTAGTACGACACCAGCGAGCCCCGCCGCAGCAGCCGGTGCCCCCGGCTGCCGGGCTCCACCCGCGCACCGTAGCGGCGGTCCGCGATCCACGTCACCGTGGGGAAGAGTGCGGACAGAAAGCCGATGACCATCAGCACGCGCAGCAGGTGCTCGCCTCCGAACAGCAGCCGCGAAATGCCGAACGCCAGCCCCCCCGCCACGGCGGCCATGGCCACGGAGAAGCAGAACAGCATTACCACCGTGAACGCCAGCGGAAACAGGATGCTGCAAAAGCGGTCCGCGGCATCGATGCGGGGCTGCAGGCGGCCCAGCCGCTCGCGGTACAGCTCCTTCATCACCGGTCCGTAGTTGCTGTCGTCCCATCGCGCCCCGGCGGGGAACACCGACTCCAGGCCGATCAGTCCCACCCAGTACGCCCGCATGGACAGGTGCAGCACAAAGCAGGTGATGAGCGTGTAGAGGATGAGCTTTACGTACATGTAGGCCATGAACACCCCCACGAACGTGCCCACCCCCAGGTGCGGCCGCACACCGCCGAACCACGTGTCCGCGTGCCCGGGCAGCTGCAGAAGTGAGAACACCAGGGCGCCGGAGATCAGCAGCTCCAGCTCCCACGGCCGCACCTCCGGCTCGTGCTTCGAAGTCTCGGGAAACACGATGGCGCCAGGGGCCGGCGGATTGGCCTCGGCAGAGGGCATGGCGGTGCGCTCGGCGGCCGGCGCGTCGATGGAGGGCGGATTCATGGCGAACCTGCGGATGCTGCGGTGGATGACGGGCGCGGCGGCGGCGGATGCAGCGGGCGGCGGACGTACAGGGTTTGCACAATACGCGGTACGGGGCTTGCCGCGCGTCGGGGCTCACCCTGGGATCACGAGGCGAGCATGGCGAAGGAAGACGATCTGAAGCGTGGCGACAAGGTCGAGTGGAACACGCCGCAGGGCAAGACGCACGGGCGGGTAGTGAAAAAGGTCACGCGCGAGACCCACGTCAAGGGCCACACGGTCGCCGCATCGCCCGAGAACCCCGAGTTCCTGGTGAAGAGCGACAAGAGCGGCAAGGAAGCCGCCCACAAGCCCGAGTCGCTGAAAAAAGTGCGTTAGTGCGGAGTGCGTTAGTGCGGGAGTGGATCAGGGGCGGGAGTGGGGCGGTGCGGGTCGGGCGACCTCCCGACTGAGCGGCTAAAGCCGCCGCAACGACTGCGGAAAGCCCCACAAACTGCGTGGGGCTTCACCTGCCTGCGCAGGCGGGCACCGGGCGCGATGCCCGCATCCGGCCGGACACAAGGCGGCTGCGGCACCCGCCACGACGGCGAAAGTCCATCCTGAGCGGCTAAAGCCGCCGCTGGGAAAGCGGTAAGCCCCGTCTCGGCGCTGCGCTCGCCGAACGGGGCTTCAACGGCTCGAACGGCAACAGTGCGCGACGAGTCTCCGCCAGCGTAACTGACTCTTCCGCACTTCCGCACTTCCGCACTTCCGCACTTCCGCACTTCCGCACTTCCGCACTCACG
>DASQZE010000354.1:0-7404 GCA_035638875.1 Longimicrobium sp. | reverse complement strand
ACCCCGGCGCGCTCACGGTGGTTGTTGCCGGCGACCTGGCGCAGGTCGAGGCCCCCATCCGCGCGCTGAACCTGGGCGACGTCGAGGTCTGGAGCCCCGCCGGCGAGCGCGTGCGCTGACGGAGTTTGAGGGTGGGATGCGAACGGGTCGGCTGCCTCTGGAAGGCAGCCGGCCCGTCTGGTTTCTCGGCAGGGCTCATGGCATATCGATCCGGCGCCCTCTGATTCATTGTGCACACGGAGCTTTACTGCCGTCTCACGCGGAGGCGCGGAGAACTGCCGAGACGACAACGGATTGAAATCACACAGAGGAACAGAGGTAACAGAGGAACTTCCGTCGTACTCTGTTCCCCCTGTTCCTGTGTGCGATTGCTGTTTCTGTAGTGCACACTCAAACTCGGATATCCGGTCTGAGTAGTGTACTCGCCCATGGCAGGTGGCTCGCCTACGGCCCCGACGGTTCCCGGACCAACGCGCGCTGCTTTGAATCCGTTCTGCCCTAAATTTGAGGGCAGGAGGTGACATGGATTTTCTCGACAGCTTTATGGGCTCCACCGCGCGTGCCCGCCTGCTCGCGCACTTCGCCGTCCACCCGGACCGGCGTGAGCATGGGCGTGCCCTGGCGCGGCACACGGGGCTCGGCAAGCGGTCGCTGCAGTCGGAACTGGAACGGCTGCAGGCGATGGGCCTCGTGCACCGCGAAGTCGAAGGATCGCGTGTAATCTATTCGCGCGATTCCGCCAACCCGCAGTGGCGGGCGATCGACTCGCTCGTTGGGGCGTACGCGCCGGCGCTCGTTCTCCGCGACGTGCTGCAGGAGGTGCCCGGGATCGAGGCCGCGTTCATCTTCGGCTCGATGGCCCGGGGGAATGCGCGGCCGGACAGCGACATCGACCTGCTGATCTATGGCAATTCCATCCGCGACGGCGCGGTCGGCGGGGCGCTGCTTGATGCCGCGCTCCTGCTGGACCGCCCCGTTGATACCAAGCTCTACGACCGGGAACTATTTCTTCGCGACGCTGCGCCGGGCGCGAGCTTTCTTCCCCGCGCGCTCGCCGGCCCCAAGAACTGGCTGCTTGGCTCTCTGGATGTGCTTCCCCGCGTGGATTCAGAGGTGGGCGCGTGAGTGATCGTCTCAGCACCTTGATTGACCTCGGCAGGCTCTCGCGAGAACCTGCGGAGGACGATGAAAGTCGTGGGATTGTGGGTGAACGCCATCCAGGCGTTCGGTGACGCGAACGTCGCAGCGGTCAGTCCCAGCGGGCGACTCGTCCGGGCGTACGATGCTGGCCGGATCGCCGCGATGTCGCTCGTGCGGTCGCGCGATCTGCGCGTCCGAGCTACGAACCACCACGTTTGTGGCAGCGCGTGCGATCGCCGGAGATGAACTCGGCCAAGCGCTCTCGGAACTGGCTGAGTTTCGCGCACGCCGTGCCAACGCAGAATACGGATGGCGCCCGACCATCTCGGTTGCGGACGCGGAACGCGCGGTTCAAATCGTCCGCCGCGTGCTGGAAGAGGGTGCTCGGAATCTGCGTGAACACCGCTCTTCTCTCGCGCACCGTATCCAGCTTCCTGCCGCGCTCCGCGAGAGTGCACCAGAGCGAAGGTAGAGGAGTTGAAGCCTCACGCAGTTTGTGAGGCTTTCCGCAGTTGTTGCGGCGGCTTCAGCCGCTCAGCCCCGTGGCCCGCTACTCGGGTAATCGATCCGGGTTCTGTCCGGATCGTCATCTTCCGGCCCCGTCACGTTCAGTTCCGTCGCCGGCTCCGGCTGTGCTGGCGGCTCCGCCTGTGTCGGCGGAACGGATTCCGCACGCGCTTCGGGCTCCGTTCGCTGCCCCGGCTCCGGCTCGCGCGGATCCTCCGCCTTGGGCTGCGTCGTGGCGACCATGGAGGAGGTGACGGGCTGCGGCGGGCCCACGTCCGGCGCCGCGGGGCCGAATGCGATGTCGCGGATGAGCACCGTGAGCGGCACGGCCAGGATGGCCCCCGTGGGCCCCAGCACCCACGCCCAGAAGATCACCGACAGAAAGCTGAGCAGCGCCGAGATCTTCATCTCCCGCCCCACGAAGCGCGGGCCGATGACGTTGTCCAGCACGTTGTTGATGACCTGGTATCCCACGAACACGATCAGCGCTTCCTGCCATCCGCTTTCCACCAGCGCCAGCAGCGTGGGCGGGATCAGCGACAGCGTGAAGCCGATGTTGGGGACGAAGCTCAGCAGGAACGACAACACCCCCCACAAAAGCGCGTAGTCCACCCCCAGCGCCACCAGCAGCACGTAGTCCAGCACGGCCGCGATCAGCCCGAGCACGGCGCGGACGCCCATGTAGCCGCGGATGGTGTCGCTGAACGCCAGGAACCGCGCCGCCAGCGGGCTGTAGTTGCGCGAGCGCGTGCTGGCCCGCCGCTCCAGCTCCCACATCCCGCCCAGCATGAAGGCGAAGATGAAGAGCGTCAGCACCAGGCTGCTGAGTGACGACGCCATGGATCCCGACGCGTTCAGCACCCACCGCCCCACCTCCGGCCCCTGCGCCGCGCGCTGCACGTAGTCGAACGCGTCCACGTTGTACTGCGCCAGCAGCGTGTTGAGCTGCGAAACGAGCCCGTCTAGCTGCTCGCGGTACACGGGGAACTGCAGCGCCAATTGCCGCAGCGACACGCCCACGAACGCCACCAGCGTCAGGCCGCTCAGCACCACGGCGATCACCACGAGCGTGACCGCCAGCCCGCCCGCGAGCCCCCACTTGCGCAGCTTGACGGTCATCGGCTGCAGCAGCAGCGCGAGGAATCCGGCCATCAGCATGGGGTTCAGGATCCCCGACGCCTCCCGCATCCCCGAGATGATCAGCACCACGCACGCCCCGCCGATGAGCCAGGGCAGGGGACCGCGCTTCATCAAGCTGGGCGGCTGCAGTGCGGGATTGAGCATGGGCCGTGATGGGAAGGAGATGAGCCGGATTCCGGGATCGCGTCACGCGCCGGCAAGATAGGCCGGTGTGCGGTGTTTGCGGAAGGATGGATGCGCGTCGATCCGCATGGTAGCGCAGTCACGCGGCGTGATCCGCCGTCCGGATCCAATTCCCGCCGCGCGCTGGCTTCACGAGACGCGATCAGGATGCCGAGCCACCGGCTCCCGGCTTCGCGGCCGCGTCCGTGCCCTGTCGAAAATCCGCGATGAACCCCGTCCCGGCGGATGGGACCCGTTGTGTATCCGCCGTCAGTTGCCTCGGTCCATCCCCTCCCCCGCGCGGTGGAACGGCGGCAACGAGACCGGCAGCCGCCCGCGGATGGGCGCGGCGCCGAGCAGGGCGCGCGCCGCGGCGGACTCGCTCGCGCCCGCGTTGCTCCACGCCAGCAGGTACGCGGGGACAGAGGGGAACGACTCCAACAGGTACGGGCTCCCCAGCGAGACGGCGACGACCGGCTTTCCCGATGCGGACAGGGCCTCCAGCCACGGGCCGAACCCCCCGCCGATCCCCAGCGCGCGGTACTGTACCGGCGACACGGCCACGCTGGCGATGACGACGTCGGCCCCCGCCGCGCGCTCCCGCAGTGAGGCAAAGGTCGCCGCGGAGGTCGACGGCCCCACGCGTACGTGGTCCACCGACAGCCCGCCGCCCGCCAGCCCGCTGTTCAGCCCCGCGCCGGCGGAGCCGCGTCCGGATTCCGTGTAGGTGACGTGCAGCACGCGGGCGCCCCGCCGCAGCGGCACCAGGTTCTTCCCGTCGCGGACCAGGGTGATGGAGCGCTGCCCCACCTGCCGCGCGAGGGCCCGGTGCGCGTCGGTGCCCACCTGCCCGGCGACCGCGCCCGTCTCCACCCGCGCCCCGCGATGCAGCCCGGCGGCCGCCTTGGCGCGGAGCACCCGCCGCGCCGCCTCGTCGATGCGCGCCTGGGGAATGCGGCCGGACTGCACCGCGGCGACGATGGCGTCGATGACGCCCTCGTGTCCCGGCGGCTGCAGGAGCACGTCGGCGCCCGCCAGCAGCGCCAGGATGGACGCCTCGCTCACGGAGTAGTTGCGGGTCACCCCGCCCATGTTCAGCGCGTCCGTGAAGACGAGTCCCTGGAACCCCAGCCGCCCGCGCAGCTCGTCGCCGATCATCCGCGGGGAAAGCGAGGCGGGGCGCGCGTCCGGCCCCTCCAGCCCCACGGCGGCGATGTGGCCCACGAGGATGGCGTCGATCCCCGCGCGCACCGCCGTGCCGAACGGCGCCATCTCCACCGACCGCAGCCGCGCGGAATCGCCGCTCACCTCCGGCAGGCCCACGTGCGAATCCACCCGCGTGTCGCCGTGCCCGGGAAAGTGCTTGCCGGCGGAAAGCAGCCCCCCCTCGCGCGCGCCCCGCATCCACGCCGTCCCCATCCGCGCCACCAGCTCCGGCGACTCGCCAAAGGAGCGCACGTTGATGATGGGGTTCGCCGGGTTGGAGTTCACGTCGAAGAGCGGGCCCAGCGTCATGTGGATGCCCACGGCGCGCGCCTCGGCCGCCGTCGTGAGCCCCGCCTGCCGCGCCAGCGCCGTGTCTCCCGCCGCGCCGAAGGCCATGGACGGCGGCATGGTGGTGCCGCCGGGCGTGAGGCGCATCCCCGGCCCCGTCTCCAGGTCCGAGGCGATGAGCAGGGGCACGGCGGCCCGCGTCTGCGCCGCGTTCAGCTTGCCGGCCAGCGCCGCCGGCGTCCCCGTGCTGACGATGAGCCCGCCCACCTCGCCGCGCGACACCCACGCGAGCATCCGGTCCCGCTCGCCCGGGTTGGCCGCCACCGACTGCCCGCTGATCCACGGGAACACCAGCTGCGCCACCCGCTGCCGCGGCGAGAGCCCCGCCAGCGTCCGCTCCACCCACGCCTGCCCCGCGGAGTCCGTCCGCAGGGGCGGGATGCGCGGGGGCTCGGGCGGTTTGGCAGGTGCGGCGCGCGTGGTGTCCTGCGCGGCCTCGGCGCGGGTGCGGTCGCCGGGGGCGCAGGCGGCCAGCATCAGCGCCAGCGTGGTGACGGGGCGGAGGGCGAGAATGGGCAGCACGTCGTCGCGGGCTCGGGTGGGGACGGACCAGGATCGGCGGAAGGGGATGCAAGCACTTCGCCGGGAATCCTGCCGTACTCCGCGAGCGGGGAAAAGATCGTGATCGGATGGATGCGGACGGGGCAGGCGTAGATCCATCCTCTGCCAGTCCCGTCTCTGGACGGGACGACGAAAATAGCCCCGCGTGCAACCACGCGGGGCCCTTCGCGAACGGATTGTCGTCCCCGGATCACCCCGTCTCGTCCCACCACTGGCGCAGCAGGTTGCCGGCCACGCGCAGGCGGTAGGCGGCCGTGGAGCGCACGTCGTCGATGGGATGGATCTCGTCCGCCAGCACGGCCCACGCCTCGTCGATGCCGGCGCCGGACGCCAGCGCCTGCTCCGTGCGCGGCAGGCGGACCACCGTCGCCGCCACGCTGCCCAGCGCGATGCGGGGCTGCGGCGCGCGGACGGCCGCCATCACCACCTTGCTGATGGCCTGCGCGGCGCGGGTCCCCACCTTCCGGAACCACTGTGTCCCCTCCACCCGCGGCACTTCGATGGCCACGATCAGCTCGTCGGGGCGGATGACGGTCGCGCGGTAGCCGGTGTACAGCCCCGTCACGGGCACCCGCCGCTCGCCGTCCAGGCTGCGCAGTACGACCACGGCGTCCGACGCGGCCAGCACGGGGAGCGAATCGCCCGCGGGCGAGCCGTTGGCCAGGTTGCCGGCGAAGGTGCCGCGGTTCTGGATCTGCACGCCGCCCACCTCGCGCGACGCGGCCACCAGGGCGGGGAGCCACTCCCGCACCTCCGGCGAGCGGATGGCGTCCGTGTACGTGGTCAGCGCGCCCATCCGCAGCACGCCGTCGCGCACGTCGATCCCCCGCAGCTCGTCCAGCGGCCACAGGTTGATGAAGCGCCGGTCCGTTGTCGTGCCGAAGTTCAGGTTCACGAACACGTCCGTGCACCCCGCGATGGGCGTCAGCGGCCCGTCGTCGCGTAGCAGGGCGAGCGCCTCGTCCAGGGTGCGCGGGCCGCGCAGCTCCAACGCCGTCGTCGCCGTCTTCATGCGTTCTGGATGGCGCGGTAGATGGCCTCGTAGCCGGTGCAGCGGCACAGGTTGCCCGCCAGCCCGGTGCGCACCTCGTCGATCGTGGGATCGGGCCCCAGCGCGACGGCGGCCAGGATCATCCCCGGCGTGCAGATGCCGCACTGCGCCCCGCTGAACTCCGCGAACGCGCGCTGCAGGGGATGCTCGCCCCCCAGTCCCTCGATGGTCGTGACCTCCGCGCCGGATGCCTGCGCGAAAGGCACCAGGCAGCTCACGGCGGGGCGGCCGTCCATCAGCACCGTGCAGGCGCCGCACTCGCCTTCGCCGCACCCCTCCTTGGTCCCCGTGAGCCCGCAGTCCTCGCGCAGCACGTCCAGCAGGCGCTTCATGGGATGCGCCGCGACCTCCGTATCGGCGCCGTTCAGGACGAAGCGCATGCAGTCTCCATGAGCAGTTCGGGGATCGCGGGGATCTGGCGCACGTCCAGCCCCAGGTGCCGGATGGCGTTCACGACGGCCGGCGCGGGCCCGTCGATGGGCATCTCGCCCACGCCCTTGGCGCCGTAGGGCCCGTAGCCGCTGGGGTTCTCCAGCACGACGACGTCCATCCGCGGCGTGTCGAGCGTGGTGGGAATGGTGTAGTTGGTCAGCGTGGGATTGGCCATGCCGCCGTTGCGCATCACCACGTTCTCGTTGAGCGCCCATCCCACCCCCTGCGCCGTGCCCCCCTCGATCTGCCCCACGACCATGGACGGGTGGATGGCCTTGCCGATCTCGTGGACGACGGTGACGCGCAGGGGGCGCACCTCGTACGTCACCGGGTCCAGCTCCACCTCGGCCACGTCGCATCCCCAGCCGTAGGTGGCGTATGCGTCGCCCTGGTACTCCGTGTCGTCCCAGCGGATCTCCTCCGGCTTCTCGTACTGCCTGGTGATGCTCAGCGGCCCGTGCGCGCGGACGTACTCGCCCGGCGTCATCGTCCCGAGGGTCTGGCGCATCTCCTCGGCGCAGCGCTTGAGGATGTTGCCCACGATCATGCACGTCCGCGACGCCACGGTGGGGCCGCTGTCCGGCACCTCCTGCGTGTCCGGCTGCACGATCTCCACGTCCTCGTACGGAATCCCGAGCGCGTCCGCCACGATCTGCGCGTGCATGGTCCGCGTTCCCTGGCCCATCTCCACGCTGGCCACGCGGACGCGCGCACCCGTCTCCGTGGCCTCCAGCGTTGCTTTCGATGCCAGGTAGATCTCGCCGCTCCCCGTGAAGCCGCTGCCGTGAAAGAAGAGGGAAAGGCCGATGCCCCGGTTGGTGCCCGCGTACTCCGCGCGCTTGCGGTGGTAGTCGGAC
>DASQZE010000353.1:0-4320 GCA_035638875.1 Longimicrobium sp. | reverse complement strand
GGCGAACCCCGAACGTTTCGTGCGAGGCGTGCCCGCGCCGCCCGCCCTTCCGACTGCAGCCTGGATCAACCGCCCCAGCACAGAGGAGGTTGCTCGCTAATTACAGCCGCCGACTGTCTCACTCACCTTGACAGGCTCCGGATGCGCCGGCATCACCGCTGCTTTGCTGGCCCAGGCTTTGTTTTCCTGAGGGAGGCGCCGCCGATTTCCTGCGTTTCGCGAACTCTGGCGCCGGCCAAAGGATCTCCCGTCCCGTGCTAGACCGCCGCCCCCACGACGGGACCCTCCACGCGGTCCCGCATTCGGACATCCCGCGCCGGTGCAGTCCGCAAAGGCGGCGCGAAGGCGGACTTCGCGAATTTCCAGCGGCGAACGCATTCGCTCCGGACGGGGCGCGGCAACCTGGAATGGTCACAGGCCGGGAATCACGTCGAAGGCGGCGTACCGTCGGGATGGCGGCCGTCCGGGCACGGGACGGTAGATCCTTCGGTCGGCGGCAGGGATTGAGGCACGGGCGGGATCCGTCGGCGCCTCTCTCAGGAAAACAAATCTGGGAGCTGGAGGCAGATACGTGGAGAGCCGCGGCGGGAGCGCCCCCTCCGCTCGCCACAGGCTCGCACCTGCCCCAAAACCCCCTGGGGGAGGTTGACGGCACCTTCATCCAACAAGGGTGCGCGCAAGCGTCGAAGGAGTCAGGAAAGCAATGCTGGAGCTGGAGGCAGATACACACAGAGCCGCGGCGGGATCGAGGGCTCGTTCTCCTCCCCCCCCCACCGCGGCTCTGCGCGATATCGTCCGTCCAGCGGCCTGCGGCTTAGAAGCGCGGGTCGTAGCGCACGGGGACGTCGCGCGTCCAGGCATCGTTGCCGTCGGCGCAGGCCATCAGCGTCGCCGAGAGCGGACGGCCGCGGGCCACGCGCCGGATGGCCGCCCGGTCCGTGATGCGCACCACCAGCGCCGTGTCGCCCACCGCGAACGCCGTCACGGCCGTGCTGTCGGAATCCACCGGCACGGGCGGCGTGCCAGCCATGCGGGAGACCGTGGCGCGCGCGTTGTCCAGGATGGGCGAGATCGTCCGTCCCGGGTCCGCGGACGACGCGGGGAGCACGGCGCGCACGGCGATGCCGTGCCACGGCTCGCTGCGGTCCAGCCGCACACTCCACGCGTACTGCCGGCCACCGGCGGCGGGCGCCGCGCACGCCCAGCTGGTGGCGGCGGCGGCGGGAAAGCGCACCAGGATCTCCTCCGGCGCCACGTTCACTTCCGCGTCCGTCACCCGGTCGCTCAGGTCCGCGTTCACGGCGGCCCTGATCAAGCCGCATCCCCCCGAGACCAGCGCGGCCAGCACACACGCGACAGCCACCCCACCGCGACGCAGCGTCATCTCATCCCCCTCATCAAGGTTGGCGAACCGCGGGCCCCACGTGCGACGCGTACAGCCGCTCCAGGGCATCCAGCGGGTCATGGCACAGCCCGCTGTGGACGGCGCCGGATTGTAGTACGTCCGAACGGGGCGCGGTGAGCCAGTGAAAGCGCTCGGAGGGCGGCGCCAGGGCCACGGGCCCCGCCTCCGCGTCCCCTTCCGCGATCCCGCGCAGGTCCCGCAGGTACCGCGCGAGCAGCTCCACGTCCACGCCCGGCGCCCGCGCCGCCAGCTCCGCCGGATCCGTGAGCACCGCAATGCCCAGGAACCCCGCCGTGCGCGCGTGCACCATCACGCCGACGGGCACCGCCGTGCCCAGGTGCGGGTGCGGCACCACGCACAGCACGGCAAAGCTGTACGCGATCCACCTGGGCCCCTCGCCCGTCATCGGCGGCTGTGCAGGCGCGGGCGCGGCTCGCGGCGCAGCGTCTCGCGCGCCTCCACCGCCTGCGCCACGAACGCGCGCGGGGCCCGCATCCGCGTCCGCAGGTAGTCCAGGTACCGCCCCCGCGCCTCGTCCGGGGCGGCGAAGTCCGCCGCCAGCGCCCGGTCCTCCAGCAGCGCCCCGGGCAGATGGGCCACGATCTCCGCCAGCACCTCGTCCGTCAGCCGCGCGGCCGCGTCCGCATCTACCGCCTCCAGGTCGCCGCTGCCGGCCAGCAGCACGTGGTCCTTGACCAGGGGGAACGGCGTGCGGGTGCGGGCCTCGTCCACGGACGGCCAGTTGTGCTGCGCGTACAGGGCCGCGCCGTGGTCGATGAGCCACGGCCGGCGCTCGTGGATGAGCAGGTTGGGGTTGCGCGCCGTGCGGTCCGGGTTGGTGGTGAACGCGTCCAGCCACACGATCCCCGCCGCCAGCTCCGGCGTCACCAGGTCCCCCGCCGAGGCGGGCTGAAAGTTGAAGGCGCCGTCCAGGTAGCGCAGCCCCACGTTGATCCCCACGCTGGCCTTGAGCAGGTCCTGGATCTCCGGGTCCGGCTCCGTCTGCCCGAACTCTGGCAGGAGCTCGATGAGCGCCAGCCCGGGGACGGGGAGCCGCAGCGCTTGAGCGATCATCCCCACGATCAGCTCGGCCAGCAGCGCCTTGGCCCCCTGCCCCGCCCCGCGGAACTTGGTGACGTACAGGCCGCCGCCGTGCGTCTCCACCACGGCGGGAAGCGTGCCCCCTTCGCGCAGGGGCTGCACGTAGCGCGTGGCCGTGAACGTGGGCAGGTGGATCATGCGGCGCCGTGCGGGCGGACGGGGCGCGTGTGGCTCACGCCTGGACGGCGGCGGACTGCGTGCGGCGCAGGTGCGCGTCGAACACGAACGGGCCGAACGGCACCACGGATGCCACCAGCGCGGCCACGACGCGCCGCAGGGGCCAGCGCATCCGCACGCTCACCTCCAGCACGACGGCCACGAAGAGCACGAAGAGCAGCCCGTGCGCGGAACCGACGATGCGCACCATCTGCGGCTGCCCGGCAAGGTACTTCAGCGGCATGGCGATGCCGAGGAGCACGAGAAACGAGGCGCCTTCCAGCATTCCGATCAGGCGCAGGCGGGTCAGGGGATTGCTCAGCACTGCTGTGTTGATCCTGAAAACGGAGTACGCCACCGGCAAGAACGCCTGAACCTACGCGCTTCTGCCAAAATTGCGAAAGGGCAGGCATCTCCATGCTCGCCCCAGGCGCTTCCCGTCGCTGGACGGGTAGCGTGTTTTACCCCGTCCGGTCTTATCCTGCGCGCGGCGATGATCTGTGCATCGGTGGAAAAACAATCACGCGGAGGACGCGGAGAAATAACGAGAGGACGCGGGAAACCCCTTTGTTCTCCGCGTCCTCTCAGATTGCCTCCGCGTCCTCCGCGTGATTGTTCTTGATGGGATTGCACACGGAAACCCGGCATCTGGGATTACGCCCGCACGTGCTCCACGACGGGCAGGCGGGCGGGTGCGGGCGATCCGGCGACGGGCGCGGCGACGATCACGCGCGCCTGGGCCAGCCGCATCAGCCCCACCATCCCGTACACCATCAGCGCCTGCAGCACGACGTTGCGCAGGATGTTCAGCTGCATCCACCGGTACGACATGGACGTGATCTGCGCGTCCGTGAGCGCGGGGTAGTTCCCCAGCCGGATCAAGGTAGACGCCCGTCGCCACCAGGATCACGAACACGCTCGCGAGCACGATCATCACCTCGCGCTTGCCCGGGCCGCGGTACCGCGCGAACGCGCCCAGCCCCACGAGCGTGCAAAGCGCCAGCAGCATGGTGGTGAACGGCCACGGATTCAGCGACAACGCGTCCTGCGCCGACAGGGGCGCCCGCACCCACGCCACGGGGTCGGACCACCAGCCGGGATGACCACGGACGGTGTCGTACACGCGATGAGCCCCTCGCCGTGCACGCAGTCGCCCAGGTTGAACAGCAGGTCCACGTTGCCCTTGGGCAGGATGATCTCCTGCCGCGGCGGCTGGTCCATCCGCACTCGGCGGGCGGGCGATACTGCTGGATGGGAGGTGCATCCATCGGACGGCGGGGATGTGCGGGGAAAAACGGCTGGATGAACCGGAGCGGATCGACGGATGGGACGTGCGGAAACGGAACGACCGAAGCCGCTGGATACGGATACTGGATCTGGATGCTGCCGGATGCCGGCCGGAGAGGCGTGCGGCGGCCGGTCAGGCGGCGGCGCGGGGATGGCGGTGGGCGGATGGCCGTACGATCGCGCGGTCGATCAACGCAGCCAGCGCGATTCCGACGGCGTAGCACGCCAGGTCGCTCCACAGGAAGCCGAATCCCAGCACCAGCCCACCCAGTCGCGTGTGCCGTACGGCCTCGATCCACGGAGCATGGTAAAGCTGTCCCAGCTCCACCGCCAGCGAAATGATCCCGGCGGCCGTCGCCACGCGCCGGGTG
>DASQZE010000352.1:0-12159 GCA_035638875.1 Longimicrobium sp. | reverse complement strand
CGGGGGGCGGGCCGGGGGGTGGGGGACGCCTACCCCAGCGGCAGCCGGTACGCGGTCACGTGCTCGCCGCCGGGAGGCTGAAAGTCGTGCGCGGGGGCGCGGACGAAGCCCATCCGCTCGTACATCCCCAGCGCGACCCGCATGCTGCGCGACGTGTGCAGCCCCAGCGCCGTGGCGCCGCTTTCCCGCGCGCGGCGGACGCATTCCATCACCAGCGCCTTGCCCACGCCGTGCCCGCGCATGGAGGGCGCAACGGCCAGCAGCCGGAGCTCTGGCCAGCTCGCCGCATCCACCAGGTCGCCGTACGCATCGGCCCGCGGCGGATACAGCATCACGCTCCCCACGATCTCCCCGTTCCGCTCCGCGATGATGCGCTGCACCCCGGCATCATCCAGGGCCAGCGCGGCGCGGACGGCGCCCTCCAGCCCGGCCCACGCCTCGGGCTCCATCGTATCCGCATACTCGCCGTACGCCTGGAGCGTCACCCCGGCGAGGGCAGGGCGGTCCTCCGGGCGTGCATCGCGGAGCCGCACGCCTCCCCCATCCTCGAGCTGCGCCTGCATCCTCATCCCTGATCTCGTGTCTCGTCCACCACGCCTTGCATCCGCCCGTGCGGGAGCGCGAAGGCGCGGGGGAGACGAATCTCCCGCCGCGCCCGTGCGCTCCCCTTCCGGCGCCGTTCAGGACGGGTCCGTCCACGGTTCGCGCCGGAGAGTGAAGAAGAAGGTGCTGCCCTTGCCCCACTCGCTGGCCACCCAGATGCGGCCGCCGTGCTGCTGCACGATGGTTCGGCAGATGGCGAGCCCCAGCCCCGTGCCCCCCTTGTCGCGGGCGTCGGACGAATCCACCTGGCGAAAGCGCTCGAAGATGTCGTCCAGCCGGTCCGCGGGAATGCCGCGGCCGCGGTCGCGCACCTGGAACAGCGCGTTGGGGCCGCGATCCTCCACGACCACCTCCACCAGCGCGTCCGGGGGCGAGAACTTGGCCGCGTTGGAAAGCAGGTTCACCAGCACCTGCACCACGCGGCCGGCATCGCCCCACACCTCCAGGCCGGGATCCACGCGGACCTCCATGCGCACCTGCAGGGCGGCGGCGGAGCCCTGCACGGCCTCCACGGCCTGCTGCACCAGCGGGTGCACGGAAAGCCGGGCGGGCTCCATCTCCAGGCGGCCGGAGTGCATGCGGTCCAGGTCCAGCATGTCGTTGATGAGCCGCACCAGCCGGTCGCTGTTCTGCGCGGCGATCTGCATCATCCGCTGCGCCTGCGGGGTGCCGTCCAGCTTGCCGCTGGCCAGCAGGCCCAGGCTGCCGCGGATGGAGGTGAGCGGCGTGCGCAGCTCGTGGGCGACGATGGAGACGAACTCGTCCTTCATTCGCGCCAGCTCGCGGCGGGCGGCGGCGTTCAGCCGCATCTCCACCTCGTTGGCGGCGGACGCGCCCAGGTCCGTGAGCACGCGCACCTCGCGCTCCGACCACGCGCGCGGCTCAAAGCCGGCCACGCACAGGGTGCCCAGCGCGTGCCCCGTAGACAGGATGAGCGGAATGCCCAGGTAGCTCACCAGGTTGTGCTCGCGCAGGGCGGCCGTGTCGCAGGTGCGCGGGTCCAGGCGCGCGTCGGTCACGACCATGGGTTCGCCCGTGGCCACGGCCCACTTGCAGTAGCAGTCCGGCAGGGGCGTGTTGCGGTCTTCCGGCCATCCTTCGGGGGCAAGGCTGCTCTTGGAGAACTGGCGGTGGTCGTCCACCAGGTTCACCTGCGCCAGCGGTGCGTCCAGGAACTCGGACGCCAGGCGCGTAAGCCGGTCGAACGCCTCTTCCGGCGGCGTGTCGAGCAGTCCGGTGGCCGCCATCAGGGCCAGCCGCTCGGGGTCGTTCAGGACCGTGGCCAGGCATGCGGCCATCGTGTCCGTGGCCACGGACGGCTCCGGGGCGAGAAGCATGGAATCCTGCGGAATAGGAGTCGAGTGTTTGTCCAAGGTACCAATATCGGTTCATCCGCCCGATTTCTGAAGCCCCCGCCCGAATTTCGCCCCGGCCATCCACGTCCCACAAGGCTTGCCCCCAGCCCCGACCGGCTGGGCGGCAGGTGTACGGATGATGCCGGATCCCGAAGAGCACCGTACCTGTACCCCGGGCCAGGACCTCCATCCACGACGTGTCGTCCAACCGTCATCCCTCAGCGTCAGCCGGGCCTCCGGCGCAGGCACGCCTTTACGGATCGCGATCAGGTGGATGATGTGCCCGGGCCGCCATCCGCCTCCGCCGCCACGATCGTGCCTCTTCGAAAAAAACGCGGATCCCGTCCCTTCTCCGGCAGCCACCGGTCTACCAGGGGCCTGATGCACCCTTGGGGTCGCCGTCCGATCCGCCTCCGGTCGTCGCGATCACAACCAGGCGCGGGTGGATGGGCTGCTCCGCGCCCGTCCCCTTTCCGCCGCGTCCCCGTGTGTGACGAGTCCGGGTGAGGCGTCCGCCGGCGGATCGCCCGCGCCGCATCCGCCCGGGGCGGACCGGCGTCAGGATACCGCCCCTCCGCGCGTTCTTTCGCGACGGCTTCGTTGCGCGGGATGGATCATCCGTTTATCCTGTAGCGTCGCCATCCCTCTCCGCCGGCCGCGGGCCGGCGTCCGGTCCCGTTCCGGCTCCGTCACCCCGTCCCTCTCCATCCAGCGCGTCCGCCCCCGGGTCAGCTCTCCGGGTGCGTTCGTCCACCGTCAATTCCTGGAGCAACCCTTGATGCGAAGCGGAACCACCGTGCGGCGCGCGGGCGCCTGGCTCGCGGGCGCGGCCCTCCTGGCCGCGTGCGACGCGCCCACGGCCCCGGCGCGTGCACCGGCCGCCGCGGCGGACGATCCGTCCCTGCTGATCTCCCCCGCCTGTGCGGGAACGGCGGGACAGACGCACACGGCGGAGATGGTCGCCGCCCCGGAAACCTGGACACGGGCCAACAGCCCCCACCGCGTTTCGCTCGACATCATCGTCACCGCGAGCGGGCGGATCACCATCGCGCCGGGCGCGGTCGTCTGCTTTGGCCCGGAAGGCAGCCTGTCGGCGCGGGGCGGCCGGGTCGTTGCCCGCGGTCTGGACACGGCCCGCATCGTGTTCACCGCCCGGGACCTGGCACGCGGATGGCGCGGGCTGCGCTTCGAGGGGGCACCCGCCGCGCCCAGCTACCTGACCAACGTGCGGATCGAGCACGTTCACTACTGGAGCACGGCGGTCAGCTCCCTGGAGGCCCACCCGGTCTACGTGGACAGCGCGGTCATCCGGCAGTCCGGGCGGGCGGCATGGCTCACCGCGCCCGGGTCCAGGCTCAGCCGCAGCCGCGTGGACACGACCACCGACGTGTCCTACGCCGCGGTCGAGATGGGCGAGCGCACCCGCTTCGAGGAGACGGTCATCCGCGGCGCGGGAGGCATGGGGCTGCAGGTGAGCGGCGGGGGAGTGCTGCTGCTGGGCGGGCGCATCGAGGGGAGTGAGGGCATCGGGCTGTGGTACACCAGCGATGCCCCCCTGGGCGCCTACGCCCGGCCCCTCCGCATCGTGGGCGGCCGCGACAGGCCCCTGCAGGTGCCGGTGTCGGTGCTCGCCCGCCTGTACGGCACGCCGGCCCTGCAGGACAGCCTGCTGGGGAACGCGCGCGACACCCTGCTGGTGATGGGCGGCGTGCTGCGGCGGGCCACGCTCACGGTGGGGCCGCGGGTGCCCGTGCACGTGGACCAGGCGGTTTTCGTCGATTCCGCCGCGAGCATCGTGGTGCAGCCCGGCGCCAGCATCCGGTTCTCGCCCAACGGCGGGCTGCGGCTCACCAACGGGGGCCGGCTGTGGTCCCGGGGCACGGCGGCCAGCCCGGTGCTGCTCACCGCCGCGAACCCCGTCCGGGGGTGGGACGGCCTGGAGTTCGGGGGGCTGGTTGCGAGCACCAGCTACGTGACGAACACGCGCATCGAGCACGTGCGGGTCGATGGCACGGCGGTGTATGCGTCCGGCAATCACCGTGTGCTGGTGGACAGCTCGGTCATCCGGATGTCGGGGAGCGCCGTGGTGCTGTTGAGCCCCGACTCGCGGCTGATGCGTTCCCGCGTGGACACCACGCTCAACGCCCAGGCCGCCGCGGTGCGGCTCGGGGCCAACGCCCGTCTGGAGAGCACGCGCATCCACACCGCGGCCGGGCCCGGGCTGATCATCCGGGATTCCACGGTGCAGGTAGCCTCGTGCGAGATCCGCGACGGCGAGAGCCACGGGATCCTGATCCTGGCCGGCACCCCGGTCCGCAACTGCAATCTGGTGAACAACGCCGGTCTGGGGATACTGACCTCGACCACCAGCCCGACCGCCACCGTGACGGGCAACTGGTGGGGCAGCCCCAATGGCCCCAACGGCCCCGGCGGCGACGGGGCCCAGGGCCAGCTGGTCGTGAGCCCCTGGCGTACGACGCCGTTCGTGCTGCCGTACCTGCCGTCGTTCTGACGGCCGGACGCTGAGGATGAAAATAACGGGGTGCGGGGGATGGATTCTCCTCCGCGTCCTCGTCGTTCGTTCTCCGCGGGTGCCTGGACGATGATCGGCTCCCCGCGGGAAGATGCGCGCCGGGATGCGCATCCGCCGTCCGCCCGTCCAAGCCGTTGGGTTGCGTGGAGATGTTGATGATTCTCCTGCTGCGCGCGCGATGGTCGAAGATGCCCGCGCGCGCCTGCCGCCGGAAAAAGCCCGCTTTTTCATCCCGGCCGGAATCCCGGGTCCCGTTCCGTAGATCCACCGCCCCCGCGCCGATGTCCGGCCGCCGGGGCCGCCGTTCCGTCCGTTTCGGCATCCCGGCCGGGCCGGGGCCGTTCCCGTGCCGTTCGCCGCTTCCCCGTGCAGGAATCCATCGATGCAATCCCGTAGCTCCATCCTTCGCGCGGCCGCGTCCGCCGTGCTGGCGGCGGGCGCCCTCGCCGCGTGCGACGCGCCCATGGACCCCGCCGCATCCGCCGTCGCCGGCGGGCCCTCCCTGCTCATCACGCCGGCGTGCGCGGGCACGGGCGGCCAGGCGCACGGGGCGGAGACCATCACCACGGCGGTGACGTGGACGCGCGCCGGCAGCCCGCACCGGGTGAGCGGCACCATCACCGTGCAGGGGGCGGGGCGGCTGACCCTTGCGCCGGGGGCGGTGGTGTGCGCCGAGCCGGCGGTGCGCTTCCTCGTGCAGGGCGGCGGGCGGCTTACGGCCCGCGGCCGCGACACCGCCCTGGTCGTGCTGACGGCGCGCGACCCCGCGCTTGGGTGGGGCGGCCTGGCGTTCTCGGGGACGCCCGCCGGGCCCAGCTACCTGACCAACGTCCGCGTGGAGCACGTCCGCGCCGGCACGGCCATCCTGGCCAGCGGCCAGCACCCGGTGTACGTGGACAGCGCCGTCATCCGGCAGAACGCGCGGGCGGTGGTGCTCCAGTCGCCCGGCTCGCGCCTGTCCCGCAGCGTGGTGGACAGCACGACGGACCGCATGTTCCCCGCGGTGTCGCTGGAGGCTGGCACGCGGTTCGAGCAGACGGTCGTGCGCGGCTCGGCGCAGGTGGGCGTGCAGGCCTACGGCGACGTGCTCCTGCTGGGCGGACGGATCGAGGGGAGCCGCGGCACCGGCCTGCTGGCATGGGGCGGGGCCAATCCGTGGAGCAGCGCCATCCGCGTGGTGGGGAACGGGAGCTACGGGGCCGAGCTGGGCGTGGAGGCCCTGGCCACGCTGTACCCCACGCCCGCCCTGCAGGACAGCCTGCTGGGGAACGCGGTGGACTCCCTGCGCGTCATGGGCGGCATCCTGCGCCGCTCGCTCACGGTGGGGCCGCGGCTGCCGCTGTGGACGTACGGCATGGTCGTGGATTCCGGGGGCGCGCTGATCGCGGGGCCCGGCGCGAGCTTCACGTTCGAGGCCCGGAACGGGATCCAGGTCCGCAACGGCGGCCGCATCGCGTCGCGGGGCAGCGCCGCCAGCCCGGTGCTGTTCACGGCCGACGACCCCGCGCGGGGATGGGGAGGAATCATGATGATCGAGGGGGGGGTGAGCAACAACTACCTGACCAACACCCGCCTGGAGCACGTCTCCCTGGACCGCGCGGCCATCGTGGCCAACGGCGGCAACCGCGTGATCGTCGACAGCTCCGTCATCCGGCAGGCCGGGCGCGCCGCGGACCTGGGCACCGCGAACTCCCGCATGAGCCGCACGCGGGTCGACACCACGCTGGACAGCAGCTCCCCCGCGGTGCGGCTGGGCGTCAACGTGCGGCTGGAGAGCACGCTCATCCGCGCGCCCGCCGGCCCCGGCGTGGAGATTATGTCCAGCACGGTGCAGGTGGCCGGGTGCGAGATCCGCGACGGTGACCAGGACGGGATCGTCATGAACACCGGGGGGATCGTCGTGCGCAACTGCAACCTGGTGAACAACGCGGGCGTGGGGATCCGCAACATCAGCGGGGGGACCTCGGACGCGGCCGGCAACTGGTGGGGCAGCACCGACGGGCCCCTGGGCGCCGGCGGCGCCGGGGTGGAAGGCCTGGTGGTGTACACCCCCTGGCGCACCACGCCGTACGCGCTCCCCTACGTGCCCTGACGCGGTGATGGACGGCGGATGCGCACGCGCGCACCCTTCCGCGCGCGTCGGCGTCCGCGCCGCGAATCCCGTCTTTGATCCTGCCTCGCGCCCGGTGACCTCCGGAACGATGCGCCCGGCGCGGTCCTCCCCTTAGCTTTTGCTGGAGAAGGTTCATGACGCACGCCCGTAGAACTTCGCTCCCCGGCCTCGTCGCCGCCGCGCTCGTGGGGACGGCCCTGCTGGCCGCCTGCGACGCGCCCACGGCGTCCGGTGGCGCCACGGCCGCCGCCGGCGCGCCGTCCATGCTCATCACCCCGGCCTGCGCGGGCACCGGCGGGCAGACGCACGCCGGGGACGTCACCACGTCGCAGACCTGGACGCGGGCCAACAGCCCGCACCGGGTGACGAACGTCATTTTCGTGGAGGCCGGCGCACGGCTCACGATTGCGCCGGGGGCCGTGGTCTGCTTTTACCCGGGCACCGCCCTGTATGCGCGTGGCGGCGGCCGGTTGTGGGCCCGCGGGCGCGACACGGCCCAGGTCGTGTTCACGGCGCTGGACCCCGCCCGCGGGTGGGGCGGCATCGGGCTCTATGACGCGCCCGCCAGCGCCAGCTACCTGACGAACGCCCGCCTGGAGTACGTGCACGTGGACGGGTACGCCCTCACCACCGGCCATCAGCACGCCGCGTACGTGGACAGCGCCGTCATCCGCCAGAGCGGAAGCGCGGTCTACTTTGGGGCTCCCGGCTCGCGCCTGGTCCGCAGCCGCGTGGACACCACGACCAACCGGGCAAGCTATGCCGTGTACATGAGCGAGGGGAGCTTCGAGCAGACGGTGGTGCGCGGGGCGGCGGGGATTGGCGTGGCCGTGACGGGATCCAGCGTGCTGCTGGCGGGCGGGCGCATCGAGGGGAGCGGCGGCGTGGGGCTGCACGTTCTGAGCGACTCCGTGCACCGGTCCAGCCGCGCCGTGCGCGTGGTGGGCGGAAAGGCGCACGCGGCGGACCTTTCCCTTGCCGCGCTGATAAGGCTGTACCCGACGCCCGCCCTGCAGGACAGCCTTGCGGGCAATGCGCGCGATGAAGTCGTGGTCGGGCCGGGAACGCTTCGCTCGTCCCTGACCGTGGGGTCGCGCATGCGCCTGCGGATCCACTCCACCCTCTACGTGGACTCGGCGGGCGCGCTCGTGGCCCAGCCGGGGGCGCGGATGATCTTTTGGCCCCACACCGGGATCCAGGCCACAAACGGCGGGCGCGTGTGGCTGCGCGGGAGCGCGGCCAGCCCGGTGCTGCTCACGGCGGACGATCCCGCGCTGGGGTGGACGGGGATCGACCTGCGCGGCGCGGCGCCCGCTACCAGCTACGTGACCAACACGCGCATCGAGCACGTGGAGATCTACACCTGGTCGGTGGCGGTGGGGGCCCACGACAACCACCGGGTGATCGTGGACAGCTCCGTCATCCGGCAGTCCGGGCGCGCGGTGCACATCACGTCTCCCAACTCGCGGCTGATGCGCACGCGCGTGGACACCATCCTGGACCGCGAATTCCCGGCGGTGGAGCTGGACGCGAACACGCGCATCGAGAGCACGCGGATCCGGGCGTCGGCCGGGCCGGGGCTGTCGCTCAGCTCCGACGTGGTGGTGGCTTCGTGCGAGATCGTGGACGGCGACGGGGACGCCATCCTCATGGACGGCAGTGTCGCGACCGTGCGCAACTGCAACCTGGTGAACAACGGGGGCGTGGGGATCCGCAACCCCACCACCGGCGCGACCGCCGACGCGGCGGGCAACTGGTGGGGAAGCACTGACGGGCCCCTGGGCACCGGCGGCGACGGGGTCAGCGGCGCGGTCGTCTACACCCCCTGGCGCACCACGCCGTTCGTGCTGCCGTACGTGCCGTCGTTCTGACGAACCGGCGGCCCGGAGGACGAAGAAGGAGGACGCGGGGGATGGATATCCTCCGCGTCCTCCCTGTTTCTACGGCGATTTCCACGGCTCGGCGGTTCTCACCCGTGCCGTCATCATCCACGCCCGGCCGGGGCCACGGGCCTCCGTCCAGGAGAGGCACCGGACCGCGCGGCCATCCGTTTTCATCCAGGTCTCCGGCACGGGCACGCTTCAACGGATCGCGATCGTGTGGATTGTGTGCCAGGCCAGGCATCCGCCTCCGCCGCCACGATCCGCCTCCTCGAAAAAACGAAAAACGCGGATGCCGTCTCCTTGCCGGCAGCAACCCGTCTACCAAGGGCCTGATGCATCCTGCAAGCGCCTCCGGCCCGCGTTCCGCCGTCGCGATGGCAATCATCCAGTAGGGCACCCCTCCATGAACCGCGCAGGTGTGGGATGTATGTGGCGCGACGGCCGGTCGTGGATCGGCTGGGTCGTGCAGGAGCCCAGAGATCCTTGGCAGAGCGGCTGCTTCCGGCGAGGGGACGGCCATCCGCATTTTTTGCAGGGCACGAGATCAGCCGCACGGAGCGGAAGTTCGCCCATGCACAGATCCACCTGGTCGCGATCGGTAAAGGTGGCCCTGGTTGGAAGGCTGTGCCCTGGATGATTGGGACGGAATGCACGCCAGCGGTGAGGGCCAGTGTGACCAGAAAGGCCAAGGTCGAGCTCAGGAGATCAAACGGGGGGAGCGTTTCTTGACCTTCCGGAGAGGCACGATGGCGGCGGAGGAGGTGGATGACGGCCGTGGCACATCATCCACCTGATCGCGATCTGTAAAGCGTGCCCGCGCCGAGACCTTGGGGCGGGGGCGGACGGACAGCCCCCGGCCGCCGCTCCCGGATCAGGGCGTGCAGGGGCGTTCCAGGCGGAAGCCGGGCTCCACCCGCGGGCGCTGGTCGGCCTGCGCGGCGAACCAGCCGGTGGCGTACATCCACCGCGTGGCGCGCGTCAGCTTGGCCGTGTCGATGCGCTCCGCCTCGTCCTCCGGCGTGTGGTAGTCCGGGTGCAGCAGCGTGGTGAAGAAGACGGAGGGGATGCTGGCGCACGCGTAGGGCAGGTGGTCGCTGCGAAAGTACCATCCCTCCGGGTGCGTGGTGGCGTCCCAGGTGCTGTCCAGGGCAAAGCGCGACACCTGCGCGTTGGCCCGCATGGCCATCTCCACCAGGTCGCCGGAGCTGCGGTGCGGCGGCACCACGCCCAGCAGCGCCGCGCTGTCCGGGTGGTTGCGGCCGATCATGTCCCCGTTCAGCACGGCGGCGATGGATGCGCGCGGCACCGTGGGATGGCGCACGAACCAGCGCGAGCCCAGCAGCCCCCGCTCCTCCGCGCCGTGCCAGACGAAGAGCGCGCTGCGCCGCCCCGGCTGCCGTACGAACGCCCGGCCGATGGCGAGCATGGCCACACTCGCCGTGGCGTTGTCGTCCGCGCCGTTCCAGATGCTGTCGCCCGCCACGGGCACCCGCATGCCGTCGTGGTCCTGGTGCCCGCTGAACAGCACGTACTCGCCGCGCAGCCCGTCATCCATCCCCGGCGCCACGGCCACCACGTTCACGGAGGGATAGACGAAGCTCTCGCTCGCCAGCTCGGCCACCAGGCGCGCGCCGGGCCGCTGCAGGGCCTCCCGCATGGATCCGCGCACCCAGAGCACGGGCGGCGCCCCCGCGGGCCGCTGCTCGCCGGCGTCCGCCAGGGCGTAGCGGCCGCGGAGCATGGCCGCGCCCGTGACGGCGAACTGCGTTTCGGCCACGGAATCCGACACCAGGATCACGGCGGCGGCCCCGCGCTCCGCCAGGAACGCGGCCCGGTCGCGGATGGCGGCCTGCGTGTAGCGCCGTGACCACAGGCTGATCTCCCGCACGGGGACGGTATTCGGCGCGCCCGTCAGCGCCGCCACGGCCTTGCCGCGCAGGTCCATCCCCGCCACGTCCGCCTCGCGCCCCGCACCCACCCAGACGACCGGGAGGTCCACCCGCGCGTCCACGGGCGCCGTCACCACCACGTCGCGGGCCAGGGCCAGCTCCGCACCGCCCAGCGTCACGTGGCTGTTGCCGGCGATGCGCACACGGCGTAGCGGAAAGAACTGGAAGTAGGTGCCGTCGTCGCCCGCAGGGCGCAGGCCGGCCTCGCGCGCCCGCTCCGCCACCCACACGGAGGCGCGCATCTCGTCCAGCTCGCCCGCCTCGCGCCCGCGGAACGAGTCCGCCGCCATGGCGAACACGTCGCGCCGCAGCTCCGCCTCCGTGATGGCCTCCAGGGCGGGCGGCGGCGCGTCCGCGGGGAGCACGCGCGCGGCCGTCCGCGGCGCGGGCCCGGACGCCGGCGCGGCGCAGGCGGCGAAGGCAAGCGGGATGACGACGGCGGACAGGGCGAGCGTGCGCAGGCGCATGGTCGGTGTGCGGCGGATGGGGATGACTTCGTGATCGGGATGCGGATACGCGGCGGCTGGCTGCAAGCCGCGGTCCGGGCGGTCCGTGGATGCGGAAAATGGATCCGATCGGCAGGAACGGCGTGGATCGTCCACGCTGCCAGACCTGCCGTCGTTTTGACGGACCGACGGCGCCGGAGGGTGAAACAAGGAGCGGAGGATGGGATTCGTCCCCTCCTCCGCTCCTCCGTTTTCGTTCGATCCCCGCCGCCTCACGGATTCTCCGCGGGTCCGGCCCTGATCCCGATTTTCCGCTGGATCGTGCATCCAAAGGATGGACTCACACGGAGGAACGGCGAGGAGGGTCTGTCCTCTGTGACCTCAGTGCCCTCCGTGTGAGGCTTCGGTAGAAATCCACGTGCACCATGGCCCGTGGATGGGGTGTATCCACGGATTCACGCGCTGAGGATGGGGGCGGATTCAGGAGCGGTGAGCGCGGCGATCATCTCGTCGACGGTCTCGAACACCGCGTCGGGTGCCTGGGCGCGGAGGGCATCCAGCGTGGTGAAGCCCCAGCCCACGGCGCCGAACGCGATGCCCCCTCTCTGCCAAGTTCAGGTGAGACAGTTATCCTTCTCGAATTACTGAGCAAGAGGGCAGAGGAAGAACATCGAGATGCTGTATACAAGACTGAACGGAACCGGGGGCCACGATCTCGACTTGGGGATACTGCGGAGGACCCCCCAATCCGAGGCGTCCGACACCCGCTCAGGACTTCTTAGACCGGACTCTCCGTTGTTTTCCTGAGGGAGGCGCCGCCGGCTCTCTTCCGTGCCGCAATTCATGGCGCCGACCGAAGGATCTGCTCGTCCGCGGTGGATGCCGGGCCGGTGTGCAGAAAACGTCAGCCACCCGTCGGGCAGTGCGAATAAATTCGCCGCAACGACTACACGAAGTCCGCCTGCGCGGACTGCCGGATTCGTCCATGCGCGTGCGATGCTGGCGCGCGGCGGGCGTGGTGTTTATCGTGGTCTCAGAAAAACGCGGTTTAGGAGCGGTGCGTGGGTAGGGCATCAGAACCCGTGACTGGATCTACCGCCGCGCGCTCCGGCGATCCGCCCCGCATCATCCGCCGCTCGGGTGGAATTTCCCCGTTCTACGCTGCCTGTACATCAACCGTCCCGCTTCATCCCATGCGTAAACTGCTCCTTTTCGCTTCCGCGATGCTGGCCGTCGCCGGCTCGGCGTGCTCCGACTCCACGGGGAGCACGGAGCCC
>DASQZE010000351.1:0-5511 GCA_035638875.1 Longimicrobium sp. | reverse complement strand
GCTTGCGACGGCGGCAAGCACGGGGTGGTCCGGGTCGCGCATGCCGGCGGGGAGGCACGACGACGGGTTCAGCAGCCGCTCGCGGGCGGGGCGCCCGTGCGCCGCGGCCACCCGGCGCACGTCGCCGTTCTCCTCCACCACGTCCAGCACGCACAGGTCCGCCAAGGCGGGAATGCACACCCGCGCCAGGTTGGCCGCCGTCACCCCCACGTCCAGGGTGGAGTCCAGCAGCCCGCTGGCCCGGGCCAGAAAGCGCTGGCTCTCCTCCGTGCGCTTGCGCTCCGTCACGTCCACCATCCACCCGATCACCCGCACCGGCTCGCCGCGGCCGTTGCGCACCAGGTAGGCGCGGTTGTGGACGGTGGCGTAGGTGCCGTCCCCGCGAAGGAATCGGTATTCGTCGGCCCACGAGTCGCCGATCCCCGCCACGGCCTGCTGCAGCCCCGACATCACCCGCTCCCGGTCCTCGCCGTGAATGCGCTCCACCTGCCACTCCAGCGTGGGCCGCACCTCCTGCGGCGCGTAGCGAAAGCGGCGGGGGCCCGCGCCGTTCCACGTGTTGCGCCCGGTGGCGAGGTCCCACTCCCAGGTCACGTCGTTGGTGGCCAGCTCCAGCAGCCGCAGCCGCTCGTCGCTCTGCCGCAGCGCCTGCTCCCGCAGCGCCCGCTGCGTCACGTCTACCAGGTACCCGCGATACTCCCGCACCTCCCCGTCCGGGCCAAAGGTGGCGGCCAGCCGCGCCACCACGTACGCCGTGGTGCCGTCGCGGCGCACCAGCTCCAGCTCCTCGGGCCCGCCGGACAGGCCGGCACGCAGCCGCTCCACGCGCGCCGCGAGCTGGCCGGGCTCGGGCTCCAGCCGCGCGAGCTCCTGCCCCACCGCCGATTCCGGCGAGGAAAAGCCCAGGATGCGGGCGAACTCGGGGTTGCACGCCAGGATCCGGCAGTCGGGCGCCGCGATCACCACGCCGCACAGGTCGTCCTCGAAGACGCGGCGATAGCGGACGGCCTCGGCACGCAGGGCCTCGTCGTCCGCGCCCGGCTCGTCCAGGTCCTGCACCGCGCCCACCAGCACGAAGCGCTCGCCCAGCTCCACCCGGCGCAGACTCAACTCCACCCGGGCCAGGGTGGCGTCGCGGCGGCGCAGGGGCGTGCACACGTGCACGGCGCCGTCAACGGGCGCTGGGGCGTCCAGCTGGGCCACCAGGCGGTTGCGGTCCGTGCCGCCGGGCAACAGGTCTTCGGGAAGCTCCATGGCCGTCATCTCCTCGGGGGTGTAGCCGGCGATGCGGGCCAGCTCCGCGCTGGCCCAGGTGATCCGCCCCACCTCGGCCGTGAACAGGCCCACGCGGTGCGGGTGAAGGGGGGCGTGCCCGCCCGGCGCGCTGGATAGCGCGGCCCTCGCCAGTGCCAGTGCCGCGTCCACCGCCTGCTGCTCGCGGTGGGCGTTCAACCGTTCCATCTCGCGGGCGGCCAGCACGGCCAGCTCTCCCAGCAGGGCGCGGTCGTCGCGCTTCCAGCGCCGGGGCAGCCAGTCCAGCACCGCCAGGGTGCCGCGGATGGCGCCGTGTGCGTCCAGCAGGGGCGCGGCCAGGCAGGCCACCACCCCGGCGTCGGCCAGCCCCGCCGCGCCCGGCAGGTGGCTGCGGCGCGCGTCGCGCACGGACACCACCGGGGTCGCACGGCGGCGCGCGGTAAGCCGCTCCAGGTGCAGCGCGTGCCCCACCGCCAGCGGCGGCCGCAGCCCGCCGCCCAGCAGAATGCACTCGCCCCCGCGCGGGTCGCGGGTCGTGACCACGGCCGCCGGGGCGCCGAGCACCCGCGCCGCAAGGCGGGCAAGCCGGTCCAGGCCGTCGGCGGCCCACGGGTCCAGCTCCGCCGCGGACGGCGCGGCGGCTTGGGAAGCGGAATCCGCCGTGACTGCCATCGTCGTACTCTCCTGGCGGGGTTCGTTTGCGTGTGTCCAAGCCTATGCGACGGCATGGGTTGGTGGCTAGGAAGATGTTGACAGGAGCGGTGCTGGGAAGCGCGAAGCGGCGCGCGTTGCGCCGGGCCGGCACCGTGCGGCGGCGGAGAAACGGGGACCGGTCCCGGGCTTCCGGCCGTCCGGCAACGCAGAGCCGGTCCGGCCGGGTTCCCGACATTGGATTCCGGAAGACCGCGCCCGGCCAATCCCGCCGTTTGCCGGCTCAGCGGACGATCCCCGCCCGCAGCCGCGTCCAGCGGTTGGCGTGCGGGTCAAGGATAGAGGGAATGCGGTAGGACGGTCTTGGAAGATCTTGCCGCCGCGGGCGCGGCATGTCGGCTGAGGAGAAGGATGGAGGCGGCGAGAAGACCGGGCGCGGGTGATACCATCTTGCCGGGGCATACTTCCGGATCCCAACTCAGAAATCCAGCAGGAATGCGGAATCGTGAGCGAGGATTCCAGAGTTCCTCGGCAATTTGGTGTGAGCGCCGCGGCGTCTGCACGGGCGGGAGGCGGCCGGCTCAGGCGCGGACGGGAGGGGAGGGTGCTTCCAGGGACAGCACGCCCGTGCGAAAGGCGTACTGCACCAGCTCCGCCGTGGAGTGCACGCCCAATTGCGCCATCAACTGGTACTTGTGCGTCTCCGCCGTCCGGCGCGACACCTTGAGCAGGGCGGCGACCCGCTTCATGCTGTGCCCCTCGGCCACCAGCTGCAGCACCTGCCGCTGCCGCGAGGTCAGGCGGGGGTTGTCCGCAGCGGACGCCTCCGTCCCCGCAAGCACCGCGATCACGTCGGCGGAGATCAGGGGGGTGATGTACACGCGCCCCGCACCCGCCTCGCGCACCCCCTGGATGAGCTCCTGGCCGGCCGAGTGCTTGAGCACGTACCCGTGGGCCCCCGCCCGCAGCGCCTCGGCGGCCAAGCGGGGGTCGGCGTGCATGGTCACCACCAGCACCCGGGTGGCCGGCACCAGCCGCCGCAGCTCGCGCACGGCGTCCACCCCGTTCAGCAGGGGCATGGTGATGTCCGTCACCACCACGTCCGGCTTCAACGTGGCCGCCATCTGCAGCAGCGCACGCCCGTCCGAAACCTGCCCCACCAGGTCGAACTCCTCCCGCAGGAGACTGCCCAGGGCTTCGGCGACCAGCGTGTGGTCGTCCGCCAGCAGCACCCGTGATCGTGTGGACACGATGTATCGCGCAGTTGTGTGATGGCACACCACGTTCCGGCTCGCGGGACCATTGTCACCGCAGGGGGAGCCGGCCGCAGAAAGACGGCACAGTATAAAATCGGATCTCGGGAGAGCGTCGCCAGAAGCGTGCGAAGGCACGCCTAACCCGGCGATTTTGTGCCTGTCCTCCGGCTCTCCATTACCGGATGAACTCCCCATCGCACAAGTGCATACGAATCCTGTAGCAGCAAAATTCGATGTGTAAAATGTCGCCTTTATACAGATAACACCTGTTTTTCTTTCCGCAACACCTTTAGGATGAAAAACGTAAGGAACTCCCCGTTTGATCGGATGTACGCCGGCCGGTTTCACGGCGGCGTGGAGCGTTGGCGATGCATGCAGCGCCGACTACAAGCGCGGGGCACGAGCGCACGGGTTCGCGCATTTCCACCACACCATCGGCTCCGCGGACATCCCGTACCGTGCGAGTGCGGCCGCGATGGCGAGAACCGGGTAGCCGCGCGTGCGGCACCCGGCCCTCCGCCCTCCATGGGACTCCGCGCGGACGGCCGCGGCACCGGACCGCTCCCCGTCGTCTCCATCCCCCACCCGCCGCCGCGCGGAGCCCGTTGCCCTACCTGTTCAAGCTAGGCCGCCGCGGGCAACGCGGGCTTGAACGATTTTGCGCACCCTACCTCCCGTGCGTATGTCCCGGGTGTGAGCCCAAGAATGCGCTTGAAGTGTCGGCACAGGTGGCTCTGGTCGCTGAAGCCCACATCCAGCGCCACCACCGACAGCGAGCTACCGGCGCGGATGAGCTCGCACGCGTTCAGCACGCGCACGTGCGTCTGGTAGGCGTGCGGGGGCATCCCGATCTCGCGCGTAAAGGCCCGCGCCAGGGCAAAGCGGCACATTCCCGCCCGCTTTCCCAACTCGTCGAGCGTTACGGTTCGGGCATACGCCTCGCGCACGTAGTCCCGAATACGCAGCACCACGGCGTGCCCGCTGTGCCCGGCGGGCCGCACCCGCCCGGAGCAGGCGTGCACCACGAACCCCAGGAAGCGCCTCAGCGCATCCTCCGACCGGGCGGCCTCTTCTGCATACCGGCGCGCCGAGTCGCCCGCCACACAGCAAGCCAGCAGCGCGCCCATGCCCCCGCCGGCCAGGAACGGTCGCAGCGCCTCTATCCCCCAGGCCACCTCCGACAGCAGATGGGGGTCCACCTGCAGCGCGCAAAAGGTGCTGTCCCAGGGGATCTCCACGGAAACCACGTCCCCCGTGTCCACCGCCAGGATTGCCCCGGGCTGCAGGGGCGTGACCCGGCATCGATGCCGCATCCGCGCGCTGGGCGCTCCCGCCACCAGAATCAGGTGTTCGCCGCCCACCACTCGCGTCGCGGTGCCGCCGCGAACCACCCGGCCGCGGACCTCTAGGCACCCCTCCATTGCCGGATGGTGCTGCTCCCCCACCCCTTCCCACGCCACCGTCGCTTCCATTCTCCCCCCATCCCCTTTTAACGCCACGTCCCTAAATGGTCCCTGCCGCAGTGCAGGCCCCGGTGGTCTCCCAGCCGCTACGTACGGCCGAACGGACGGTCCTCGCTCCGTCAGCACATCATCGGCGTCGGCGTCCTCCAGGTAAATCCGCAAGTTTTCGGAGGGCACAGCATAGAAGTACGGCATTGGGATGGAGTGATTGTGGATGTTTTGTCACGATACGGTTCCTAAATGAACTCGGGCACGTGCATGCCAAGAGAGAATATTTTGCCAATTATGACGGATTTTGACCACACTGAAAGCATCGTAACACGCTGGGCAAATCTGGCTTATCTGTATCGGCAGGACGGTTGACATTCGAGGATAAGATGCTTGCGGGTCATTCCGTGGGGTGGAGGTGTGCCATGTCAACCCCGTGTGCACAATCTACGTAGAAGGTTTGGGCATTGTTTGCCACCCTCGCTCCGCAGGGCCGTGCCGCCGCCATCATTTGCAAAGATCCTCCAATCCACACCCGGCCCTGCCGTCCATCTTCTCCTGAGACACGCTGCGAACTCCTCCCGACCGTGATGGGTGAGGGCGGCTGCGTGCAGGCGAATGGATTATCACGCGCACCAGAGGGCGCCATGCGGGAACACTGGGGGGTTGGGGGCCGTGAGAGCCTTTCCGCGCGGCTGCGCGCCGCATCACTCCGGAACGGGCCGGGTGGTACGGAACGGGCCGCCGGGGGCGCGCGCTATACGGTGCCGCAATCCACGGCTGCGCCTGACGACGCCTTCGTGATTCGGGACGAGCGCGGTGAGACGGTGGTCCGTGTCAGCGGCGGGCTTTCCCGACCGGGAGAAGCCGTCGTCTTTGCGGATGCGGACGGCCGGGAG
>DASQZE010000350.1:0-14587 GCA_035638875.1 Longimicrobium sp. | reverse complement strand
CCGCCGCGGCGAATCGTCCGGGTCGTCACGCATCCCCTGCCCCGCGCCGCGTGGAGCCGAGGATCGATCGTGCCGCTCCCGGCCGCCGATCCATCGGCCCGGCATCAACCGCCGTTTCGCTGTCCGAACGGAGGCCAATCGCACGGGTTCATGGCAGGCAGGCAGGCAGGCCTCGATTGCTACACCGTCCGGCCTGTACAGCCGCGCATCGTGCGTGATCCTTGCCGGGCCCGCGTACCGCACGCCGCTCCCGCCCCAGGGCATCGTCGCTGCCCGCCTGTCGACCGTCCCCTCCCGTCCAATGATGACCACGCCACGCCGTCCGTTCAGCCCGCTCCGCCTCCTGCCTGCGCTCGCGGGCATTTTCATCGCGCTCACCACCGCCCCCCTGGCCCTGGAGGCGCAGTGCGTGCGGCAGCCGGACGGGACCACGCACTGCGAGGAAGGGACGGGTCCCGGAATCAACGGCGCGCCGGACGTGGGCATCTCGCCGGACGGTGCGGTGGTGACGCAGCCGTCGGTCCCGATCACCATCCGCATGTCCGACGACAACGGGCTGGACCCGGACAGCTTCAGGGTATACCTGGGAACCCCCGAAGTGGACATCACGGACCGCTTTGGGTACACCACGTCGTACGACGCCAGCGGCCAGGGCCTGTATCCGTTCCAGGCGGCGGCCGTGGGAAGCATCAACCTGCCGGCAACGGGGATGGTACGGCTGCGGGTACAGGCCTGCGACCGGGAGATGGACCGGCAGTGCGGGGGGTACTCGGCGCAGTTCGGCCTTGCGCGCCCCGGGGTGGAGGTGCTGCCCAAGGGCGGGACGGGAACCGTGACCAGCGGGGCGCCCGGCACGCGGACCTTTACCGTCCGCAACCGGGGGCTGCAGCCCGCTGCCCTTCAGCTGGCGGCGACCTGCCGCGACGGATACGGGGAGCCGCTGCCCTGCAGCGTGTCGTCCGCGCCCCTGACGCTGTCGCCCAGCCAGTCGGCGTCCGCCACGGTGAGCTATTCCGGCGGGGTCCCGGGATCCGACGTGATCGTAAAGCTCACGGCCACCCAGGCCGGCGCGCCGGACGTGATGGATACGGGGTGGTTCGACGTGGCGGTGACGGGCGCGGCCGGAGGGGGCACGTACCCGCCCCCCAACTTCGTGGCGACGATGAACACCGGCGCGGTGGTCAACCGCGGGCAGTGCGTAACCGTGGCGACGGCGCTGCGGGGGGCGTACGAGTGCGGCGACCTGCGCGTGGTGCACGGGCTTCCCGCCACGGCCACCTACAACCGTCCCTGGGCCCCCGCGCTCCTGTACAACAGCCAGCACGCGCACCCCGTGCCCACCGTGTATGCCGACGTCCGGCTGTACCACGGCACGGCGGCGCCGGAGCGGGTGGACCTGACGGTGACGCTGGCGGGGGGCGCCACGCACGTGGCGCAGTTCCTGGGGCAGGACTTCAAGCCGGAGACGCCGCGGCGGGTGGCCGTGCAATGGGACGGGCTGGGGATGGCCACGGGCATCCACAAGTACTACGTGCAGGTCACGGCCCACTACCCCGGCCAGCCGCTTGGGAGCAGCGTGGACTCCGGGTACGTGGCCGTGGTGAACCGCGCCGACGGCCCGTACGGCGCCGGGTGGTGGGTCGCGGGGCTGGAGGAGATCCGCACCCACGGCGACGGGCTGATGTGGATCGGGGGCGACGGGAGCACGCTCGTGTACGAACGGCGGGGACCGGGGGTGCTGGTGGCGCAGCCCCCGGACGGCCCGGCGGACACCATCTTCTACACGGCGGCCAGCGGCTCCACGCCGGCCGGGTACCACCGCGGTCTGGGCGGCGCCGCCCGGGTGGAGTTCGATGCCGCGGGCCGGCACGTGCGGACGGTGAACGGGATGGGGCAGGCCACCGCGTTTCAGCACGGGGCGGGCCGGCTGGACGCCGTCACGGCCCCGGTGCCCCCGGGCGGCGGCGCGGCGCCCCGCTGGGCCTTTGCGTACGACGTGTACGCGGGCGTGCCACGCCTCAAGACCATCACCGCCACCACCCCCGGCGCGCCCAACCGCGTGGTGGGCCTCACGCACGGGGGCAGCGACCGGCGGGTGACGGTCATCACGGACCCGGACGGCAAGTTCGTCCGCTTTGGCTACCCGGCGGGAACGTACGGCAGGCGCATCACCTACCAGGTCAACCGGCGCGGCACGCTCGTGGCCTACGGCTACGACGCGGCCGGCAAGCTGGCGACCAGCCGCCTGCAGATGGACGCCGCCGCCAACGCCGCCCGCGACGTGCAGACGCGCTTTCGCGCGGCGGAAAGCTGGGGAGTGGCGCAGGCGGGGGCCACGGGCGCGCCGTCCGTGCCAACGAGCGCCGTGTACACCCGCATCGACGGGCCGCGCCCTGACGCGGACGTGCTGGACCACACGTACCTCTGGCTCAACCCCAGCGGCACCATCCGCCGCACGCGCACCCCCGTGGGCGCCGAAACGTTCCTGGAGTACGGCGACGTCCGCTTCCCCGCCCTGGCCACGGGCGTCCGCCTGCCGTCGGGGATGATCAACCGCGTGTGGCACGACGACCAGGCGCGCCTCCTGACCGCGACGGAGCTGGGCCCCTACCGCCCCGGCGAGAGCTCCACGACGTACTACGGCGGCTACGACGACGCGTGCGACCGCCCGCAGTGGATCAAGGGGCCGGCGACGGACACCGTGCACATGGTGTACGACCCCATCACCTGCAGCCCGCGTTCGCAGGTGCAGGGGCAGGACGAGGGGCGGCGGGTCACGTTCACGCACCACCCGGCCGGGCACCCGTTCGCGGGGCTGCTGGAGTCCGTTACCGGGCCCCTGGACGCCCAGGGCCGCCGGGCCGTGGAACGCGTGGAGTACGATGCCCGCGGCAACCTGCGGGCGACGGTGAGCCCGCTGGGCTTCCGGACGCTGCACGTGCGCGACGCCCTGGGCCGCGACTCGGTGGTGTACACGCCCATGGCCGACAGCACGGCGCGGGACGAAACGAAGCTCGTGCAGCACGGCACCCGGCAGACGATCTTCTACGACGCGGTGGGGCGCGCGCGCGAGACGGTGAGCTACGGCCCCGCCATCGACCAGTACCGCGCCATCCCGTCCAACGGCACGCCCGTGGGCCCGGGCCTTACGCCGCGCGACTCGCTGCGGGTGGTGACGGAGTACGACGACGAAGGCGCCCCGCTGCTGGTGACGCGTACCATGGCGCCGAACCCGGCGGGGCTCGAACCGCAGGTTACGCGCTACGCGTACGATGCGGCGGGCCGCAGGACCGACGAATGGACGGGGGGCCTGATCTGGACGCGGCACCAGTACGACCAGGCGGGCAACGACACGGCCACCATCACGCCGCGCCAGGCCCGCATCTCCAGCCGCTATGACGCCGCGGGCCGGCTGCTGAGCCGCCGCGTGCCGGAGATGCGCCAGGCGCAGACCACGGGCTCGTGCAGCTTCCAGGCGATCGACCCCTACGCGCCCACCTGCAACGGGATCTTTCCGGTCTTTCCCAACGACGGGACCGGCTACCGGGTGCCCGAGGAGATCACCTTCTACCGGTACGACCTGTCCGGCAACCTGCTCTACGCGGAGAACGCGGACGCGGCGGTGCGGCGCAGCTACTTTCCCAACGGGCAGGTAAAGACGGACAGCTCGTACATCCGCGACTTCACCGGCAGCGTGGCGTTCTCGCAGGTGTTCGGCATCGAGTACGGGTACGACCAGGGGCGCGTGACGCGGGTGCTGCACCCCGGCAACCTGGCCAACGGCCAGTTCATCGACAAGTTCGCCTACCACCCGGTCACGGGCGCGCTTTCCCTGGCCGAGGACCGGCTGGGCAACCTCTTCTCCTTTACCCACGACAACACGGGCGCCCTCACGGGGATGACGATGCCCGGCGGCATCACCGACCAGATGCGCTATGACCTGGAGGGGCGGCTGGAGTGGCGCCGCGAGACGTCGCCCGCACACCCCTACGAGCCCCTGCAGGAGGAGACGTACACCCACGACGCCCGCGGCAAGCTGGTGTCGGTGGCGACGGCGCCCAGCGTGGGACGCGGTGCGGGCGCCACCTTTTGGCAGTGGTACTCGGGGCTGGGCAACCTGGTGATGACGCACTGGGGGAACCAGAACGACGCCCAGTGGCAGCGGGAGGGCTTCACGACGGACGCGTTGGGCAACGCCGTGGAGCGGCGCACGTTCGCGACCACCTCCGAGAACGCCGGACTCCCGTCCTACTACGAATCGTCGCTGGACCTTTCGCTGGGGCGCGTGGACAGGGTGTCGCTGCGGAACGTGACCAGCGACGTCGCGTATGACGAAACCACCAACCACTACGACCACTCCGGCAACCTGGAGGCGTGGTACCAGGGGGTGAGCGCACAGGGAAGCTGGAACCGGCTGGTGGACGTGCGGTCGTACTACGGGATGGACGAGCGGCTGCGGGCATTCCAGAAGTACGACATCGTCCCTACCGGCTCGCAGGGCAGGACGAGCGGCCTGTTCGAGGAGTACCGCTACGACCCGCTGGGGCGGCGGGTAGCGGTGCGCACCCGCCGGCCGAACTCCATGTGCAACCAGCCGCAGCAGTGCTACACCAGCACCACCTTCTTCGTGTGGGCCGGCGACAACCTGCTGTGGGAGATCAAGAACACGGACGGAGCGGGTGCGCCACCCGAATCGCGCGGCGTGGTGAGCTACTTCCAGGCGGGCGGCATCGACCGGCCGCTGGTGATCTGGAAGAACACGGTGGGCAGCATCGTCACGCACCAGAACTGGCGCGGGCAGTTTTCGCGGGGCACCTGGGGCGAGGGCACGGGGCGCGTGGGCCAGAGCAGCGACTGCACGGGCACGTGGCCGCAGCAGATCGAGTGCGTGCCCGTGCCTTGGCCGGGGTGGAACACGAACGCGTGGCACGACGACGCCGCCAAGCCGTCCACCGTGGGCACCGACACCTACTGGCTGGGCAGCCTGAGCGTGGGGATGCGCGATGCCAGCGGGCAGATGTACATGCGCAACCGCTACTACAACCCGCAGACGGGCCAGTTCACGCAGCCGGATCCCATCGGACTGGCGGGCGGGCTCAACAGCTACGGCTTCGCGGCGGGGGACCCAGTGTCGTATTCGGATCCGTATGGGCTTTGCCCCGATAAACCTCTAGAGTGCCCTGGCATCAAGCAAGTAGTTGCGGTGACTACAGAGTGGGGGGAAGAGGCAACGGAGGCATGGGCTGACCAGTCTGTGAATGGATCCACCCGGTTGTCACGGGGGACAGCTACGATCATGGGCCATTTCTCAGCGCTATGGACGCCGGATACCTACGAACAGACACGCAATGTCCTTCGCACTGCCAATGAGGTCGGTAGCGAGGCGCTTGGCGCCTCCTCGAGCCCGGGTCGAATGCAACGTGAAGTGGAGCGAGGTCAGGCCCCACGTACTGTTGATCGTGTAGACCAAGGCCGGGGACCTTATGAGAAAGATCACGTTGAGTTTCTCAGTGGGGACGCCTTGAACCGAGATGGAAGCTGGAAACATGGGGGGAGATCGCTGTCAAATGCCGAGCAGGCGTGGATCCGTAAACATGAATGGAGCCTACCGAATGACAACTAACGAGATCCTCAGATCTGCTATATACGAATGGATGCAGAAAGTAGTTGCCGAAGCCGCGGATGTGGACCTCCATGATGTCCACATCGATCGATTGGACCCTCGCTTCCGTGACCGTAAATCATGGATTCAAGGTGGTCTTCAATGCCTCACCATTGCGAGTTCGCTGGCAAAAGCGAGGGAGTCGCCGATCCAGGTAGCTTTGGTGGTATCGCTACGACCCCGCCGCACCACACATCGGAACCTCCCCTCAACCTTGGTGGAGATCGAACGTGCAGTTGATTGGGCCCCACCTTCCCTCTTGATCGCTTCCGGTAAAACCGCTCCATGGACGGAGAGCGTCTGCACAGCACTGCCAATTGAGGGGATCAAGAACGTAAATGTACACTATTGTCAGTGGTTCTATTCGGACGACGCGGAGTTTCGAAGCAGCTGCTGGTTCGTTCCGGGGAGAGAAGAGACTCTGAGCAGATCGGGAGAGTGAGACGATCGGCCGCATGCGTGAGCGGTGAGCCTACTGGCTGGGCAGCCTGAGCGTGGGGATGCGCGATGCGAGCGGGCAGATGTACATGCGCAACCGCTACTACAACCCGCAGACGGGCCAGTTCACGCAGCCCGACCCGATTGGACTGACTGGCGGGCTCAACAGCTATGGGTTCGCGGCGGGGGATCCGGTCTCGTATTCGGACCCGTTTGGATTGGCGCCGTGTCCGCCGGATTGCACCTTGAGCAGCTTATGGGAGAATGTAGTCACGGTAGTTCGGCGACTCAGGGACGAACCGGAGCAGCGGGAGCTAGGGGCCAAGCTGGCTCCAGAGATCGTAAGTGCCTTGGCGTCCGGGCGGATGGCCGGCCGAACGATGGCACACTATCCACGAGACTTTGCGACCAGGCGCACCCGGAACTGGAGCGCACAGATGGCGAGTGAACGGGATGCCAGAAACCTTGCTCGCACCAAGATCGGCAGCAACCCGGTTCAGGTGGAGCCACACAAGTTACGCAGCGCCGACGGCCATTGGCAGTATCGCGCGAAGCCCGGCGATGTGGCTGATAGACACATCCATTTGGAGGAACTCAACCCGCAAACGGGTGAAGTCCTACAGAACCTGCACCTCCGGTGGTGACCGCATGAAGCACCGTCTAGCCACAGACATCGACATCACGCTCAAGGAGTACCCGCTCGAGCGAGTGCTCACGCTGCTAATCCGTCACACTGCACTGGAGAACTGGGTCCATGGGCTGCAGGCGCTTCGATCTTCAGCGGCGGATGCCTTGCTGCTTACGAATCGAGCTTCTCCGTGGACGGTGGAGATTTCCAGGAATCCCAAGCTCCAAGACTCCACGCGTGCGCGAAGTGCTTGGCTCCGAGATCGGCTCCAGATTGAGATTACTTCGACAGAGCTCGACTACTGGTTGAGTTTCTTCGATGCATATCGCGTTCATGGACATGCGGATGTCGATCACCTCGACGTAGAAACAGAACCGGTAGATGGACAGCCCGGGACTACGGCGGTTCTTAAAGTGGAACGATGGGGGAGATCGGTTTCGGAAGCAGAGGCGCGCGCACGGCTTGGTCTGTAAAGAATTCTGGGGCGGTAGTAGCGGCGGAAAATCCCGGCGAGCCCACGTCTGAATCCGTCCGCCGAAGTGTTGCCGCCGCTATCGAATATATTCGAACTCACGCATCGTCTCGCCGAGGGACTCCTGCTACGCGTTGGTGTTGGGGCCAGCAGGCCGGGACTAGCTCTCCAACCGACAGGTACCCGGACCCGCAGAGGCGCCGGGCGGCGGGTGGGCGTGCTCACCGCCGGCCCAACGCCCTGCGCAACCAGCCCGGCAGTGCTACACCAGCACCACCTTGTTCGTGTACGCCGGCGACCAGCTGCTGTGGGAGATCAAGGACACGGACGGCGTGTCGGTGCCGCAGGAATCGCGCGGGACGGTGAGCTACTTCCAGGCGGGCGGCATCGACCGGCCGCTGGTGATCTGGAAGAACACGGTGGGCAGCATCGTCACGCACCAGAACTGGCGCGGACAGTTTTCGCGCGGCACTTGGGGCGAGGGCACGGGGCGCGTGGGCCAGAGCAGCGACTGCACGGGCACGTGGCCGCAGCAGATCGAGTGCGTGCCCGTTCCCTGGCCCGGGTGGAACACGAACGCGTGGCACGAGGATGCCGCCAAGCCGCAAACGGCCGGCACCGACACCTACTGGCTGGGTAGCCTGAGCGTGGGGATGCGCGACGCCAGCGGGCAGATGTACATGCGCAACCGCTACTACAACCCGCAGACGGGGCAGTTCACGCAGCCGGACCCGATTGGACTGGCTGGCGGGCTCAACAGCTACGGCTTCGCGGCGGGGGACCCGGTCACGTATAGCGATCCGTATGGGCTTGAGGCGGAATGCGTTATTTGCATCCGACTCATCGGCGCAGGGCTCGTACGAGCGGGACTGATTCGAGGAGCGGTGGTACTCGGAGCTGGCGGGGTGCGCCTTCTCTCAGCTGGCCTTCGGGGTTACGAGCGGATGGGCGGTCATACCATCTCGAAGCATGTCAATACGACGTTGCCGCAGCTTGCTCAGCGACTTGCCTCAGAGCCCAACCTGCGAGCGGCATCCCGGTTCAGCAATCTGCGAACAGCAGAGGGAGCCGTGAGCGGTGCAATCCAGAGCAACGCGGGCAACGTTCAGGCATGGCTCGCCGGAACCGGAGGCCCTCGCCTTGTGTTCTCACACCCAGTCGGACAGACCATTGGCGAGGTGTTACACCGCGGGGCCAACTCTCCGGTGGTAAGCAACGCAGTCCGCGTCGTCCTCGAAAGGAGTGCTAGCTCCCCTACCGGGTACAAAGTGATCACAGCATATCCACAATGATTAGCATAGAGTCGTATCCAGCGCTCGCGCAGTTTTTCGGTGGGTACTTCCACCAGGACTGGGATATGGAAGCCGCCAACTGGGAAGGCGTAGTTCGTAACTTCTGTGCTGCTGCACAACCCGAGCAAATTGCAGCTGTAAACACGGAGATTGAAGCACTGTTGGCCGGAGCACATGACGAACGCGAGTTGAGCGAGTTTGTCTTCTTGCAGTTAGGATGTGCCTATGATCCTACCGTAGACGGAATTGCCTTGCGAAACTGGATCATGGACATACGTCAACATCTCTAGGACGCTTCAGCGACATCGCCTTGAGCGGAAAGCGGGCAGGGGGGCATCAGAACGCGCGTCGTCCTGCCGGGGACCGCGACATCGCTGGGGCGCGTGGATCGGGTGTCGCTGCGGAACACGGGCAGCAGCCCGGCCTACGACGAGACCTTCAACAACTACGACTTTTCGGGCAACCTGGCGTCGTGGTACCAGGGTGTGACGTCGGAGGGGGCCTGGCGCCGGACGGTGGACGCGCGCTCCTACTACGGGATGGACGAGCGGCTGCGGGCATTCCAGAAGTACGACATGGTACCCACCGGCTCGCAGGGCCGGACGAGCGGCCTGTTCGAGGAGTACCGCTACGACCCGCTGGGGCGGCGGGTGGCCGTGCGCACGCGCCGTCCGGCCGCCATGTGCAACCAGCCGCAGCAGTGCTACACCAGCACCACCTTCTTCGTGTGGGCGGGCGACAACCTGCTGTGGGAGATCAAGAACACGGACGGAGCGGGTGCGCCACCCGAATCGCGCG
This sequence comes from Longimicrobium sp., assembly GCA_035638875.1. Taxonomy (GTDB): domain Bacteria; phylum Gemmatimonadota; class Gemmatimonadetes; order Longimicrobiales; family Longimicrobiaceae; genus Longimicrobium. The sequence goes on along the minus strand of DASQZE010000350.1, from coordinate 5,297 downwards.
GCGTGGTGAGCTACTTCCAGGCGGGCGGCATCGACCGCCCGCTGGTGATCTGGAAGAACACGGTGGGCAGCATCGTCACGCACCAGAACTGGCGCGGACAGTTTTCGCGCGGCACCTGGGGCGAGGGCACGGGCCGCGTGGGCCAGAGCAGCGACTGCACGGGCACGTGGCCGCAGCAGATCGAGTGCGTGCCGGTGCCGTGGCCGGGGTGGAACACCAACGCGTGGCACGACGATGCCGCCAAGCCGCAGACGGTGGGGACGGAAACCTACTGGCTGGGCAGCCTGAGCGTGGGGATGCGGGACGCCAGCGGGCAGATGTACATGCGCAACCGCTACTACAACCCGCAGACAGGCCAGTTCACGCAGCCCGACCCCATCGGCCTCGCGGGCGGGCTGAATAGCTACGGGTTCGCGGCGGGGGACCCGGTGAGCTATTCGGATCCGTATGGGTTGTCTGCTTGTGACAAAGGCCTCGGCTTATGGGCGTGCCTCAAGCAGAATGTAAACGACTTCATGGCCCGTGCCAGAAATGAGCCTGAACAACTCGAGGCAGGTCTTGATGCTGCGCCAACGATATTCACGGCGCTCGCGAGCGGTACATTAGGGGGATCGGTTCCTGCGGCACGTCCCAACCCCTTAGCCGGCACGCGTTATACCGGAAAAGTTCGGGGACAGATGCGTCCCCGCAACATAGCCCGGCAAGATGAAAAAAACCGCACAGTATACGATGCCGACAGTGACAACCACGGATTTCCCCTCTCCGTTGATAATATGGCTGGGTATGGAACCACGAAGGCGATCACTGGTGGTGACGGAGTGGTACGGACTCTCGTTGAGGTAGACGGAAGCTACAGGGGAAGGAACGGAACTTTCGAGTGGATCATCGAACCTGACAGCACCATCAACCATCGCTTCTTCCGAGCAGATCCATGAAACCGACGCCAAGCCCTTTTGATCAACTACCCATGCCGCTGGCAAAGCACGCCATTCCGCTCGACGAGGTTGGCGTGAACAACGTCGCCTGGTCTTCTGATCACGCATTCGAAGTGCTCCAGCACCTCCGCGTAATGGGTTATGGAGTCTTAGGGGGTGACGTTTATGAATATCAGCACGGTGGATTGTCTCTGACCTACGACAACTGGTCATGTGATCAAAATCCCGGCGAGCCCACATCTGAATACGTGCGCCGAAGTGTTGCCACCGCTACGGACTATATTCGAACGCACGCATCGTATCGCCCGACGAACTGCTGCTATGCGATGGTCTTGGAGCCAGCAGGCCGGGACTAGCTCTCCAACGCGGGAGGTGAGCACTTCGACGCCGAGGGCATCGACCGCCCGGCGGTGATCTGGAAGAGCGGCGTGGGCAGCATCGTCACGCACCAGAACTGGCGCGGACAGTTTTCGCGCGGCACCTGGGGCGAGTGCACGGGGCGCGTGGGCCAGAGCAGCGACTGCACGGGCACGTGGCCGCAGCAGATCGAGTGCGTGCCCGTGCCTTGGCCGGGGTGGAACACCAATGCGTGGCATGATGACGCCGCCAAGCCGCAAACCGTCGGGATGGACACCTACTGGCTGGGCAGCCTGAGCGTGGGGATGCGAGATGTACATGCGCAACCGCTACTACAACCCCGCGACGGGCCAGTTCACCCAGCCGGATCCGATTGGGCTTGCAGGCGGGCTGAACAGCTACGGCTTCGCGGCGGGGGACCCAGTGTCGTATTCGGATCCGTATGGCTTGTGTCCGCCAATCAAGAGATGCTTGGGGAATATCTTGCACAGCCATTACAAGATGGGTGACATGCTTCACGCCGGACGTCACATTTTCATTGGGACACTCCGCTCAGCGCTTGGCGAGCATACGAACCGAGATCAGATGATCGTAGCTGGAACGATCGTCATTACCCGCGAGGCGAACCGGCTCGTCGGCGAGCGTTCCGAAATCTATAACGCCAACGAACAAAATGCCTTTCGCCACATCTACGGGTCATGTGAAGTCACCAGAGCTTTCGGTATCGGCGAAGCGAGAGAGATTACGAATGCACATGAGCGAACGCTGCATAGCCAGGACGACGCCGAGAAGGCGGATTCAAGAGCCGACCGGGCAAACAACACGATCGGCCACATGGCCGGCACTTCGGAAGCCCGACAGGACACCGGTTGTGGAGCGATTCTAGCCGCAGGATCTGCCAAATCCTGCTCGTGCTGGTGAGCGCTGCATGCAGCGCACCGAAGCACGACAAGGCTGCGGGCGAACAGGTCCTTTCCCAGGCGTCTGGCGTGGAGTTGGGCATGAACTGGAACGAACTAACAGCAGTACGGCCGCGCGTGATTCGCGATAGCCATATGGTTTGGGAAGCTGTTGGAGACACGGCGGCGAATATCTACTTCTTCGGGATGGAGGATGACGCACTTCAGCCTGGAACGACGCGCGGCACTCTACGGGCAATCGTCATGGAGCAATCACTACCCCCAAAGGATAGCGTACGTTACCGGGCACACTTGGAGCAGATCTCCTCCCACTGGGAGATAACAGCTGGGACCCATTTTCGGGCCGATTCCACAGGCGTCGGCCGCTTTGCGGTTCGTGCATGGTGCCTCCGCAGCTTTACCTTGCAATTGCTGTATCAACCTGGGGCGGCACCGTCCGGGCCGCATAGGATCCTTCGCGCAGTCGTGCGATATCCAGACGCCGAGATTCCCGGAACTGGTGTTACGGCGTCGATGGCCCAATGCCCCGCATAGCGGAAATTCATGGGCGCGGTGAACACCAGCGCAGAGCGTCGCCAGGGCGGCGCGTAGGTGTGTAGGTCATGACTTCCAGCCGACTTCGCGCGGATTCACCATCATGCCGCATTGGACGCACACGGCCAACGCAGAGGTCCAGCTTCCATGACAGTGTGCGAATCACTGAAGCCGTGTGGACACCTGTCACGCGCTTTCTGAGGTGGATGAAGCGGTGAACTTCCATGCCAGCGCGTCGACCGCCCGCTGGTGATCTGGAAGAGCGGCGTGGGCAGCATCGCCACGCACCAGAACTGGCGCGGACAGTTTTCGCGCGGCACTTGGGGCGAGGGCACGGGGCGCGCAGGCCAGAGCAGCGACTGCACGGGCACGTGGCCGCAGCAGATCGAGTGCGTGCCGGTGCCGTGGCCGGGGTGGAACACCAACGCGTGGCACGACGATGCCGCCAAGCCGCAGACGGTGGGCACGGAGACCTACTGGCGGGGCAGCCTGAGCGCGGGCATGCGGGATGCCAGCGATGGCACGATGCCCCGCATCGCCGAAATCGGCAGCCCCTCCATGCGCTTTGGCGCCCTGCGGTTGCGAGTTGCAACGCACCCGAGCTCGTCACCCGCTTCTATGTCAGAAGGAACCGCTTGCTATTGCACGGCTTGACGACGGCGGGTGCCTATCGTACTGAATCCGACCGGGCGGCCAATCCTGAAATCGGGGCAACGCGACACCCCGGCCGAGTCCTGAAGCCGCTCGATTTCGATGGAGGAACCCCTCCCCGGCGAGTCCGGAACCCGACCTCGTTTTCTTTGATCCTGGAACGCTGCTGTCCGCTTTGGGGCCACTCGCGCGTATTGGTATTCGGCTCTTTCTGAAAGGCTACAAAGTTCGGCTTGTGCCGCCGCGGACCGCACGCAATACTTACGGCCTTGCCCCATCCGTACGCCGCTCCCGCCCCCCGGGCACCCTCTCCGCCTTTTCGACCTTCCGCTGAATGCCACGTCCTGCCCTGCGGCACAGCCGCGCCTTTTTGCTCCCGCTCTTCGTCCTGGCCGGCCTGGCCCTGCTCCCCGGGAGCGTTGCCGCCCAGTGCCAGGAATACCCGTGCGGCCCCCCCGACACGACCGATCCGGAGATCACGATCTCCCCCGCCCCAGGCACGTACCCGGCGGGGACGCTGAGCGTGACCATCGACTGGTCCGACGAGTACGTGCTCAACCACAACAGCCGGGTGATTACGTATGATTCCCTGGACGTTACCGGCAACTTCAGCTACTCCACGAGCAACGGCTCCACGGCGGTGTCCACGGGCACCATCACGATCGGCACGGGCCCAAAGACGCTGACGGCGTACATCTGCGACATGTCGGAGTACAGCACCAACTGCTTTACACAGACCGCGACGTTCTCGGGCCCCGCGCCGCCCCCGCCCAGCGCGACCGTCACCGCCGAGACGCCGGCGGCCGTGGTTGCGGCCGGCACGCGCGGCGCGCTGCGCTACCGGCTGACGAACACGGGCACCACCCAGGGCACGTTTACCCTGGGCGCGAGCTGCCCGGCGGGCTTCACGCTCTGCGCGCCATCCGAGACGTCCGTGATGCTCTCGGCCGGGGCAGCGGCGTGGGTCGACGTGAGCTTCACCACGCCGGCATCATCGGCCAGCGGCCCGGTGCAGCTGACGACGCTGAGCGGGAGCGTTGCCGGCACGACCACGGTGACGGTGCCGGCGGCGCCCAGCCCCGGCTATCCGGGAGACGCTGCGTCGCTGCTGCGCATTCAGCGCGACGCGTGCGTGGTCGTGTCCACGGGGCCGGGCACGGCGTCGGAGTGCGGCGACCTGCGGGTGGCGCACGCGCTTCCCTCGGTGCGGGTGCTGAACAAGGAGCGCACGCCCGTGCTGACCTACAACAGCGACCACGCCTGGCCCAACCCGATCGTGGCCACGCAGTTCGCCGGGCCTGTGGGGACGGTGCCGGACAGCATCCGGGCCGTGCTGCTGGTCAACGGGACGCAGGTGGCGCAGCGGCGGTGGAAGGGCTGGGGCGCGACGCAGACACGGCGCATCGCACTGTCGTTCCTGGCAAACGATACGGTGCTCTACAAGACGGGGGTGTACGCGTACTCGCTGGTTGTGACGGCGGAGTGGCTCAACGGTACACAGGCCCCGCTCGACAGCGCGTCCCGCACGGGGCGGATGATCATCGTGAACCGCTCGCTGAGCCCGTTCGGCGCGGGGTGGTGGCTGTCGGGCGTGGAGCAGGTGTTCCCACTGGGGGACACGCTCAACCTGTGGGTGGGCGGCGACGGCAGCGCCCGGCTGTACCGCGGAAGCAGCAGCGCGGGCCCGTGGACGGCGGACGCCTACGACGGGGTGGACTCGCTGAAGCGGGGCGCCGGCGGCACGGGCTACGTGCGCCTGCTTCCCGGCGGCGCAAAGGTGATCTTCGACGCCTCGGGCTACCACGTGGCGACGGAAAACGAGCTGGGGCACGTGACGCAGTTCATCTGGGCCTCTGGCGGGACCCCCCTGCAGAAGCGGCTGGAGTCGATCATCCTCCCC
>DASQZE010000349.1:0-4796 GCA_035638875.1 Longimicrobium sp. | reverse complement strand
GCACGCCGTGCCGGACCCGCAGCGGGACGAGGCGGGACAGCGCCCGGCCGGAACACGCGACATCCCGGCGGCGGTCCCCGCCCGGGACGCGTTCCCGCCCCTGGACGGCGGGCGGCGCGGAACGGAGCGGCGGAGCCTGGTGCCCTGGCTGTCGCTGCTGGTCCTGGGCGCCCTGCTGGCGCTGATCATCACCGTGGCGCAGGAGCGTGCCCATAGCGAGCCGGCCGAGCATCCGCCCGCACACGGCGAGAGCGTGCGCCTGCGGGGAACGCACCGGATCTTTCTCGCGTTCGGGGAGACGCTGTACGAGGTGCCCGATTCCGCCACGCTGTGCGCGTGCACGGGGTGGTATCCGGACATGGTGCGGCAGATCCGCGCCCTGCCCCCCTGGCCGCAGCGGATGCTCCCCTCCGTGATGGACCATACCTGGATCGGGGGCGCGTCCCCCCTGGTCTCGGACAATACGGAGGACACCACCGTCTTCGTGGCCGCGGGATGCATCCGCCCCAGCATCCCCAACCGGGAGACGCTGGATTCCATCTTCGGCTCCGGGGCCAGCGCCCGCACGCTCACGGTGCCGGATTCCATCCTGTCGCGCCTGCCGCGGGGCTTCATCGCGCGCGGGCACCCGCTCCGGACCGCCGGCACCCTCATCCGCGGCCCGCAGAACCGGGTGCGCTGGATCACGTACCACGGCGGCGCGCTGGAGGTGACCGATCCCAGCCTGCTGGCCACGCACTGCCGCTCCGCGGACGAGGCGATCACGGTGGGTGATCGCGAGTTCGAGTACTACCGCCCGTGGGGCACGCTCGGCCGCGGCGCCGGCGGCTGTCCCCGCTCGCCCCCGCCCGGCCACGGCCACTGATGCCGGGCCTGCGAGTCGGTTGTGCGCCCAGCCAGCAAGGATGGCCTCACGCGGAGATGCGGAGGGCGCGGAGAAAAGGATGAGAACAGCAACAGCAATGTGATCCCCATCCGTTGTCGTTTCCGCAGTTCTCCGCGTCCTCCGCGTCTCCGCGTGAGATGCAGTAGAACTCCGGGCGGGCGATCAGCTTCGGGCGGCGGCATCGCCCATCCATGTCTACCTGGCCGATCAATGCGAACACGCCCCCTCCCACGGCGAGTGTGGGAGAGGGCACGGTTTCCATCCGGCTCCGTTCGATCCTGCCGATTACGGCGAGCGGGTCAGGTGTCCTCGTGCTCGGCGATGCGGGCGTCCTGGCGGCGGCACTGGCGGTAGCGGCCAATGAGCATCATCGCGGCGCCCACGGCCAGCACGCCGGCCGCGACGAGCGCGAGCGCATCCACCTGCAGCACGACGGCGCCCACCAGCAGCACCGCGCCGGCAAAAAAGGTGCGGAGCTTCCAGTCCAGGAACGGATCCGGCTCGTCGGGGCGCTCGCGGCTGATCATCCGCGCTCCAGGAAGCGGGCCACGCCGGCCTTCATGTCGTCCGTCATCCGCGCCACCACGTTCACGTCCACGCCCGAGCGCAGGGCCGCCTCGAATCCCATTCCGTCCGCGTGGTACAGCAGCCGCTTGGAAAGCTGCACGGCCGATGCGCTGCGCCCCGCCAGCTCCGCCAGGTACCCGTCGCGCGCGCCGTCGAACTCCGCGTCCGGCCAAACCTGGTTGATGAGGCCGATGCGCTCCGCCTCCGCCGCCCCGATCGGCTCGCCGCGCACCACCAGCTCAAACGCGCGCTTTTCCGGCACGCTGCGCCGCAGGATGGCCATCACCATCGCCGGCACGAAGCCGATCTTGACCTCCGGATAGCCGAACTGCGCCGTCTCCGAGGCCAGCACCAGGTCGCACGCCGTCGCCAGCCCGCATCCGCCGGCGAGCGCGCGGCCGCGCACGCAGGCAACGACCGGCTTGCGCATGCGGCGGGGAAGGAGAAAGAGCTCGGCCAGCTCGTCCACGTCCTCCAGGTTCTCCATGGCGGACGACTCGGCGATCGTGCGCAGGGCCGACAGGTCCGCGCCGGAGCAGAAGTCCTTCCCCGCCCCCTCGATGGCCACCACGCGCACCGACGTGTCCGCGTCCGCCTCGCGCAGCGCCGCCTTGAGCGCGGCGATGAGCTCCGCGTTCAGGGCGTTGCGCTTGTCGGGCCGGTCCAGGGTGAGGGTCCGGACGCCGCCCTCCGTCCCGATCTGCAGAGGCCCGGCGCTCACGCCCCGGCGCCCGCCAGCCGGGCCACGTCGTCGGGCACGTCGATCTCCATCCGCAGCAGGGCCGTGGAAAGCACCTTGCCCTGCGCGTCGGTCTTCAGGCTCACGGTGCCACCGCCGCCCAGCGCGTTGTGCAGCAGAAAGTTGAGCGCCTCCAGGTTGGGCAGCTCAAACCGCTCCACGGCCCCGTGGACGATGCCCTCGAAGTGCGCCTTGACCCGCTCCGTGGTCAGCGCCTCCACCAGGACGGGGTAGAACTCCGGCCGCAGGGCAATCACCCCCACGTTGGCGGTGTCGCCCTTGTCGCCCGAGCGGGCGTGGGCCAGGTGCTGCAGCTGAATGCGGGGCATGCGTGCGGGTCAGTCCGTGGGTGTCTTGGCCCTCGTGAACAGCATCACCACGCCAGGGACGATGGCGACGATGCCCAGGAAGTACGCGAGGTACAGCTGTCCGAAGAACGCGAACACGATGGCGACGAGCGCCGCCGCCACGACCAGGACGACCTCCAGCGGAGATGCGCCCCTGTCGTCCATCCTTCCAAGCTCGGTCCAGGATGGAAGTTGAGTCGTGGCGGGGGGCAATGGCAAGGGGCAGGCCCGGGTGAGGACAGGAAAAGTGCGTTAGTCCGTTAGTGCGTTAGTGCGGAAGTGGGATTCGGAGCGGCGGGGTGCTGCGCGCGAGGCGGAGTGCCGTCGCGCAGCAACGAGTGTAGCGAATCCTTGCTCTTCAAGCAGTTGAAGCCTCGTTCCGCGAGCGCCAGCGAGCGGAGACGGGGCTTACCGCTTTCCCAGCGGCGGCTTTAGCCGCTCCCGTCGCGGGCTTCGCGTCGCTTCGTGGGCTCCCCACCACTCCGTACTCTCCGCAACGGAAAAGGATCGCCCTCCCCGGATCTCCCAGGGAGGGCGGTCTTCCGTTCCGCACCCTACTCTAGTAACGATTTTCGGCGTTATGTGTAACGTCAACACGCGCTTCTATGTTCTCAGGTTTACCGTGCATGGAATTCCACCCGACCCCCCCTCTCTCTCGAGAGAGTCCTTTATGTCGAGGATTCGCTTGGATCACGAGCAGCGGAGTGACACATTCTTGCACCGTTATGGTGCTGTGCGCCCCAATAGGGTGCAAGATACCAAGGGATATGCCAGTGGCAAAAACAAGGCCGTAAAAGAACTTAACGTCATTAAAGGAGTGGCACTACTGTTGCGAATGTTAGGCTCCAGAAGGAGCGCCTTCCTCGTGCCGCTTCTTCACTCCCTCACTCCCTCTGGAGGAACCACCCCATGTCCCAATCCCGCATCGCAGCAGCCGCACTGCTCACCCTGGCCCTGGGCGCGTGCTCGGACCAGCCCTCCGCACCCGCCTCGGAACCCCGCCCGGAGCCGCTCGCGCTCCAGCAGCAGCAGGAAGAGGTCGTTCCCGGCGAAATCCTGGTCAAGATGAAGAACGGCGTCTCGCTCAACGTGCTCACCGGCGCCACTTCCGGGCTGCGCCTGGACCGCCAGCTGGCGTCGGCCAGCCGCGTGGGCGTGCTGAGCGTGGCGCACGGCCGCGAGCGCGCCGAGGCGGAGCGCCTGTCCGCCGACCCGCGCGTGGAGTACGCGGAGCCCAACTACATCCGCCGGATCAACGCGATCAATCCTGCGCTGTGGGCGTTCTACAACCCCGGTGGCCGGCAGGCGCGCTTCAACACCTCGCCCTTCAACTTCCTGCCCTCCGGGTACACGTCCATCACCGACGCGGACCAGGACAACATCGAGTCGATCGCCATCGGCGGCTCGCCGGTCGTGATCGGCAGCCTGGACACGGGCGCCGACACCGATCACCCGGAGCTCGTCGGAAAGCTGATCCTGGGCTGGGACTGGGCCAACGGCGACGCGCTGCCCGAGGACGACAACGGCCACGGCACGCACACCATCGGCACCATGGTGGGCACCACGGTGGGCGTGGCGGGCGTGGCGGGTGCGGGCACCAACGTCCAGGTGCACGTGCAGAAGGTCTGCACCTCCACCGGCAGCTGCCCCACGTCCGGCATCGTGAACGCCATCTACGCCGCGGCCGACTACCCGGGCATGGTCGCCATGAACCTGAGCCTGAGCGGCAGCAGCATCTCCACCGCCGAGGTGAACGCCATCAACTACGCCGTCAACACCAAGGGAGTGCTGGTGATCGCGTCGGCCGGCAACAGCGGCACCAACGTCGTGGGATGCCCCGCGTGCAACGTGAACTCCATCTCGGTGGCCGCCACCAACTGGCGCGACGTCAAGACGGGATACTCGCAGTACGGCTCCGGGCTCGACATCTCGGCGCCCGGCGGTGAGCTGTACAGCAACACCACGCAGGAGATGGGCATCTACAGCGCGTACCTGGCCGGTGGGTATGCGTACCTGCAGGGCACCTCCATGGCCGCCCCGCAGGTGACCGGGGCCGCCGGCGTGGTCGCCTCGATGACGGGGCTGACCGGGGCGTCGCTCCGCTCGCGGCTGCAGACCACGGCGGATGACAAGGGCGCGGCCGGCTACGACACCGTGTACGGCAACGGCCGCCTGAACGTCTACCGCGCCATCTACAACGCCACGCTGGGCTACCCGCTGTAATCCGGGCCTCGCGGCATCAAAGCGGGGCTCCGCC
>DASQZE010000348.1:0-2102 GCA_035638875.1 Longimicrobium sp. | reverse complement strand
CGATTCAGGAACTCGAAGACGTGCTCGCCCATCGCTGCTGTCAGATGACGGAGATGCAGGATCTCCTGCGAGGGCTCACCTTCTACCACTGGTGGCCCTCGACGCTCAACTGAATGCGAGTTCTTTATCCGGATTTGGTATGAGACCTTTTTTGAAGCATGAATGCACAGTCAATCAGAGAATCTGGTATTACTTCATTCAACGTGCTGCCTCAGCCGGCGTGGCTCAGACGCAGGGCGCCACGGCCGTGCAGGCGATGCCGCAGCTGCCGCAGTCGGTGTAGCGCGCGCTCGGGACCGGGCAGTCCACGTACGTACAGGCGATGCCGCAACTGTCGCACTCCGAGTAGTTCTTGCTCTTCTTGGCCGCGACGTCGAACGAGTCGTCGGCCAGGGTCGCCGTCGAGAAGGTCTCAACGGTCAGCGTGTCCAGCGAAAGCTTGTTGCTCATGAGTCTGTCCTTGTCCGTGTGCCGATTATTCGTGCGCGGGCCGCACGATTGCAGGTAACCTATTGAATTTGCATGGACTTAGCAATGAGCGTGGCGTAAAATGACACAAGTGCACGGCCCGCAGAAAGCCCTGGATAAGGCAGGAGACGGTGCAAACCCCGGGAGCCTCGATCCGCACCCGTTCGTGCGCTGGCGCGTTCAAGGCGTTCTTGCCTGCACGCTCACCGTCGCCATCGCGTCCAGCACGGCCGGCAGCAGGAACATCTCCTCCGTCTTGCAGTGGTCGTCGTCGGGATCGTCCCTGGCCGGGTCGGGGGGAAAGCGGATGTCCAGGTCCGCTTCCGGCCGCGATCCCCACGCACCGCCAAAGGCGCCCACCAGCCCGCAGCTGGAAAGGCCCACACCCGATCCCGCCCACACGTTGATCCACCTTCGCACCGTGCCCGGCTCCAGCGGGATGCGTGGCGCGGCGGGGCCGGAGACCGGGTCCAGCGTCAGCAGCAGGTGCACGCCGCTGTCGGCCTGCATCGTGGTCGCCAGCTCGTAGGCGAAGTTGGCGCCGTAGCTGTGGCCAATGAGCACCACCGGCGCCCCCGCCGCGCGCGCCAGCACCTGCCGCCGCACCTCCGCCGCATCGTCCGTGTGCAGAAAGTAGAGCTTGCGCGTGCGCTCCCACTGCGCGTCGTAGGCGCAAAAGACGTTCAGCAGGTTGCGGTTCCAGTCGTCCAGCGCGCCGCCGATGAACACGACCACGGGCCGCGCCGTATCGTCCTCCCCCGCGCAGGCGCCGTCCGTCCGCGTGTAGCGCGCCGCTCCCGCCATCCCCCGCACGCTGATGGCGATGGTGCATGGATCCGTCACCGTGGCCGTGCCCGTGACGACGGATTCGGCGTTGCCGCGCTGCGCGACCTGCACGGGGAACGACGTCTGCCCGGCCGCGAGCGATCCGCGCCAGCGCACCTGCCGCGCCTGCGGGCAGCCGGCGGGCGCCTGGGCCACGGCCGTAAGCTCCGTGCCGGACTGGTGCACGCGCACCGCCAGCGGCCGCCCGCAGACGAACTCGAACGGCGCCTGGTACTCGCCCGCCAGCTGCAGCGGCCCCTGCCGCAGCGACGGCCGGATGTGCTGCGCCTGCCGCGCCGGGCACGTTTGCGCGTCCAGGTACGGCTGGGTGAGAATGATCGCGAGCGTAGCGAGTGTGCGGGCGCGTCGCATGGGCGTCACCTTCCAAAAATGCGAGAGCCGCCCACGACTGCTGCGGGCGGCTCGAAGACTCCATCCTGCGGACGGTTCAGGAGGCGCGCAGCAGCAGCTCCCCTATGCCTTGTGGAACTTCGATCGGCTGAAAGAACTCCTGCGGGTACAGGTAGCCTTCGCCCGACTCATCCACGATGCGCACCATCCCGTAGCGCTCACCTACGGCGTCGGGGAGCATCGGGTAAGCCTTGTGCAACTCCAGCGCGGCCGGGTACCCATCGTTGCAGATGCAGAGGGCGAACCGGGGCGCTTCGGAAGCTTTGATGTTGTTCATCATTCAAAAATCCGGATGAGCCTCATCTCCTGTTTGCCGATGCCGTGCGCCTCGTACCAATGAAGCTCGGCCTCGACTACTCTTCCCGCAGAACAACGGTAGCGAAGCCCTTGCGCTTGCG
>DASQZE010000347.1:0-3256 GCA_035638875.1 Longimicrobium sp. | reverse complement strand
CTTTTCCCGTCATCGCGAGGACAGGAGGAATACCTTTTCGGTCCCCGTTGCGCCCTGCGGCAAAGCTGGGTAGCTTGGCACCATGTCGATCATCGCCGCCGCGCACATGTGTCGTTGTTGTCCGATGCGCTCCCGCACCCCGGGGAGGGCAGGCGACGGCATTTGGCGCACGGACACGGGTCGGCCGCTGACCTGACCGGCCGGTAACACCGGCACACCGCCAGAGACCGAAAAGCCGCGACTCCCCCTGAGGAGTCGCGGCTTTTGATTTTTCATCCACCAAGGCACCGGGAGAGCGCGTTCTCATGTCCAGGATTCCCGCAGACCGGCCCATCGGCATCTTCTACGAGCACCCGGAGTGGTTCAAGCCGCTGTTCGCGGAGCTGGACCGCCGCGGCACGCCGTACGTAAAGCTGCACGCCGACGAGCACGCCTTTGACCCCGCGGACGAGCCGGCGTACTCGCTCGTCTTCAACCGCATGAGCCCGTCCGCGTACCTGCGCGGCCGCGGCGACGCCATCTTCTACACGCAGGCCTTTCTGGCCCACCTGCAGCGCCGCGGCGTGCGCGTGGTGAACGGCGTGGAGGCGTTCGCCAACGAGATCTCCAAGGCCGCCCAGCTGTCGCTGCTGGAGGACCTGGGCCTGCCCTACCCCCGCGCCCGCGTCATCCACCGCGCCGCGCAGGCCCCCGCCGCGGCCGAGGGGCTGCGCTGGCCTATCGCCGTAAAGCCCAACATCGGCGGCAGCGGCGCGGGGGTGCGCAAGTTCGACACGCCGGAAGCGCTGCGCGAGGCGGCGGAGAACGGGCTGGACCTGGGCATCGACAGCACGGCGCTCGTGCAGGAGTTCATCCCCCAGGAGGAAAGCCGCATCGTCCGGGTGGAGGTGCTGGGCGGCCGGTACCTGTACGGCATCCGCATCTACACCCCCGGCACCTCGTTCGACCTGTGCCCGGCGGACGTGTGCCAGCGCGTGGACGGCGCCGAGCTGGACGCGCAGGTCTGCGCCGTGGACGCGCCCAAGCGCGGGCTGCGCGTGGAGGGCTACGAGCCGCCGCGGCACGTGATCGAGTCCGTGGAGCGCATCATGGCCGCGTCGGGGATCGAGGTGGGCGGCATTGAGTACATGATCGATTCGCGCGACGGGCAGCTGTACTACTACGACATCAACGCCCTGTCCAACTTTGTGGCGGATGCGCCGGCCGTCATCGGCTTCGATCCGTTCGCGCGGCTGGCGGACTACCTGGAGCGCGAAGCGGCGGCCGCGGTGGCCGGCCAGGAACGGGAGGCTGCCTGATGCGCTTTGGATACTGGATGCCCGTCTTCGGCGGCTGGCTGCGCAACGTGGACGACGAGCGGATGGAGGCCAGCTGGGCCTACACCCGGCGGCTGGCCCAGCGCAGCGAGCAGATCGGCTTCGACCTCACGCTGGTGGCCGAGCTAAACCTGAACGACATCAAGGGGATGGATGCGCCGTCGCTGGACGCATGGAGCACCACGGCGGCGCTGGCGGCGGTCACAGAGCGGCTGGAGATCATGACGGCCGTGCGCCCCACCTTCCATCAGCCGGCGCTGCTGGCCAAGCAGGCGGCCAACATCGACCGCATCAGCGGCGGGCGGCTGGCGCTGAACGTGGTCTCGTCGTGGTGGGCGACGGAGGCAAAGAAGTACGGCGTGCAGTTCGACGAGCACGACGACCGGTACGCGCGCACGTCGGAGTGGCTGGACGTGGTGGACGGGATGTGGAAGGAGCCGCGCTTTACCTATTCCGGCAAGTACTACGCGGTGGATGACGCCATCCTGGAGCCCAAGCCGGCCCGCCGCCCGCGTCCCACCATCTACGCCGGCGGCGAATCGCCCGCGGCCAAGGCGCTGATCGCGCAGAAGTGCGACGCGTGGCTCACGCACGGCGATCCGCCGGAGACCATCGGCGCCAAGGTGGCGGACATGCGGGCCCGCCGCGAGCAGCTGGCCCTGCCGCCCATGCACTTTGGCGCGGCGGGGTACGTGGTGGTGCGCGGGACGGAGGAGGAGGCGCGGCGCGAGGTGGCGCGCATTACCGACGTGCAGCAGAGCGCCAAGGGCTACGCCAACTACCAGGACTGGATCGGCAACACGCAGCTGGAGCAGCGGGTGAGCCTGGAGGACTATTCCGTGAGCAACCGCGGCCTCAAGAGCGGGCTCGTGGGCACGCCGGAGCAGGTGGCGGAGCGCATCCTGGAGTTCGAGCGTGCGGGGCTGGACCTGCTGCTCCTGCAGTTCTCCCCCCAGCTGGAGGAGATGGAGCGCTTCGCCGAAGAGGTCATCCCCCTCGTCAACGGTTCGCGTCGCGAGACACGGTCCGCGGCCTGAACAGGAACGGCATTTCTCACACAGAGGGAAAGAGGGAAAGGGGAACAGCGGGACAGATTGGGATTCCCTGTTCCTCTTCGTCCTTCTTCGGTTCCTCCGTGTGGGAACGCTTTTTCTCGGTTCGTCGATGTAAGCGTGGGGCGCAGGATTCCACCCCTGCGCCCCACGGTGTGCGCCCCGCCGTTACCCGCGGGGCGGGACAGCGTGGATCTCGGGCTCATCGAAGGCCTTGTCCGGCGACGCGAGCGCGGGAGCAGCTCGCCGGCGGCCGTCTCGCGCGCGGCGCCGCGGATGCCGGCTGCCAGGTTTCCCGCGGCGATCCGCGCGCCCTCGCCCACGTTCCCCAGGCCGATCTCCGGGCCGCGCGCCTCGTTCAGGCCACCGGCGAGCTTTACGCCGAGGCCGTGCTCGTACGACATCCGGCCGCCCCCGTACGCGCTGTACCCCATGGCCCCCAGTGCCGCCAGGCCGACGGCCAGGTAGCCCAGGCTGGGCCGGTGCGTGCGCATCCGCCTGGCCGCCATGGCCGCCGTGACCTCCACGAGCCCCGCGTTCAGCGTGCGGTGCGTCACGAGCAGGTCGTGCGCCTGCCCCTCGGCATGCACCGCCTGCTGCGCGATGAGCCCGAACGCCGCGGCCGCCACCGCGCTGGCGGCGGCCAGGGGCATGGTGCGGCGCCCTATCTCCAGCAGCGCGTAGTCCCCCGTCAGCCGGCCGAGCGCGTCCGCGCCCAGCGAAAGGGGAAGGAGCGCGATGGGAAAGTGGACCATCGCGGGGGGCATCTCCTGCAGTCCAATGGGCATGGCTCGCCTCCGTGGTTCCTGCCGTCCGCTCGTGGGGGTGAGGCACCGTGGCAGGATCGGGTCCAGCGGAGGGTCACACCGGCGGGGGATGCACGGAACC
>DASQZE010000346.1:0-10536 GCA_035638875.1 Longimicrobium sp. | reverse complement strand
CCACCCCCGACGACGTCAACCGCACCGGCCCGCAAGGCGGCTGACCCGGCCGGCACGGCGCACACGGCGATGCGGGGCGGATTCCGGGCGACCGGGATCCGCCCCGCGTGCGTCTGGCGTTCCCCTTGCACAGGGCGGGACGAACGCCGCGGGAGAAACCGTGCGCGGCATCCGATTCGGGCCACAGGAGACGCAACGATGCGTTGGCAAGGAAAGCAGGGCAGCGGCAACATCGTCGACAGCCGCGGCCGGGGGGGCGGCGGCATGGCGGCCGGCGGCGGCATCGGCGCCGTCGTCATCGGGCTCATCTACTTCTTCATGACGGGCGACCCGTCCGGGCTGCAGCAGGCGCCGCAGCCCCAGCCCCGCGCCGGCGCCGAGGCCGGGCAGCCCCTGGCCAACGACTCGCTCGCCGCGTTCGTGGGCGTGGTGCTCCGCGACACGGAGCTCACCTGGGGCGAGATCTTTCGCCAGCAGGGCGAGACGTACCAGGAACCCAAGCTGGAGCTGTTCAGCGGCCGCGTGAGCACCGCGTGCGGGCAGGCCAGCGCCGCCGTGGGCCCGTTCTACTGCCCCGGCAACCAGCAGGTGTACATCGACCTGTCGTTCTACGAGCAGATGCGCGAGCAGCTGGGCGCGCCCGGCGACTTTGCCCAGGCGTACGTCATCGCCCACGAGGTGGGCCACCACGTGCAGACCATCACCGGCATCTCGCAGCAGGTGAACTCCGCCAGCCAGCGCGCCGGCGAGGCGGAGCGCAACCGCCTGTCCGTCATGCAGGAGCTGCAGGCGGACTGCTATGCGGGCGTATGGGGCTATCACGGGCAAAAGCGCAACCAGTGGATGGATCCCGGCGACATCGACGAGGCCCTCACGGCCGCCAGCGCCATCGGCGACGACGCGCTGCAAAAGCAGCAGCAGGGCTACGTGGTCCCCGAGTCGTTCACGCACGGCAGCAGCGCGCAGCGGCAGCGCTGGTTCCGCGTGGGCTTCGAGAGCGGCGACCCGGAGCGCTGCGACACGTTCAGCGCCGCGACCCTGTAGCGGCACGGACGGGGTGGAGACGGACGCGGGGCGGCCTTCCACGGGCCGCCCCGCGCTGCGTTCCGGAACATCGGCGCGCTTTGCTGGTCCGGTGTGGGTGACGGGGCCCCGCGTGGCACGTCACTTTCTCCGCAGGCGCGCCGGAACCCGGGGCGCCGAACCGTGGACGGGAGAGCAGCGCGTGGCCGTGAGCAAGCGAAAGCAGCCGGAGCCGGACGATGGACATCTCGCCGCGCGCCCCGGCACCCGCGCGGCCACGGCGGCGCCCGGCCTGCACCGCCTGGGGCTGGATTCCGGCCGCGACGGGCTGCTCTACGTCCCCGCCGGCCTTCCCGCCGACGGCCCGGTGCCCCTGGTGCTGATGCTGCACGGCGCGGGCGGCACGGGGCAGGGTGTGCTGGGGATTGCGCAGGCGATGGCGGACCAGCTGGGGATGGTGGTGCTGGCGCCGGATTCCCGCGGCCGCACCTGGGACATCATCCTGGGCGAGTACGGCCCGGACGTGGCGTTCCTGGACCGGGCGCTGGAGGCCGCGTTCGCGCTCTGCGTGGTGGATGCGGGGCGGATGGCCGTGGGCGGGTTCTCGGACGGGGCCTCGTACGCGCTGTCGCTGGGCGTGGCCAACGGCGACCTGTTTACGCACGTGCTGGCGTTTTCGCCGGGGTTCATGGCGCCGCCGGCGCAGCGGGGCGCGCCGCGCGTGTACGTGTCGCACGGCACGGGAGATACGGTGCTCCCCATCGAGCGCTGCAGCCGCCGCCTCGTCCCCCGCCTGCAGAACGCCGGCTACGCGCTGCTGTACCGCGAGTTCGAGGGCGCCCACACCGTCCCCGCTGCCATCGCCCGCGAAGCCTTTGCCTGGTTCGCGGACGGCATCCAGCCGGCGTAGGGGCGGGATCACGACGGTAGGCTCGGCTGAGATCCAGCCTGGAAGCGGAGAATCGTCCTGTCCCAGTGCGAGAAGCGGAGCCCCGGCCTGAGCGGCTAAAGCCGCCGCAACGACTGCGGAAAGCCCCACAAACGGCGTGGGGCTTCAACTGCGGAAGAGCGCACGTCGCCGGGAGCGGGATGCGCGTCCGGTCCCGGTGCGAGGAGCGGCATCCGTCCTCCGGTGCGCGGTAGCCAGCATCCGTCCTGAGCGGTTAAAGCCGCCGCTGGGAAAGCGGTAAGCCCCGTCTCGGCGACGCTCACGCGTCGCCGAACGGGGCTTCAACGGCTTGAACTGCGCATCGGTGCACTCAGGCGGCGTGCTGCACGAGCCGTCGGCGAAGGCCGACATCACGTTTTCGGTGCCGCGATTTCAATCGCCCGGGGGCGGATGCCCGCCACCCTGCACACCCTCCCCCACCGTCCGATCTACTCCCGCACTCCCGCACTCCCGCACTTTCGCACTTTCGCACTTTCGCACTTTCGCACTTTCGCACTTTCGCACTTCCGCACTGCCGTCCGTCACCACCCGTTCCGCGGCGAAATGCCGATGGCGCGGTTCAGCTCGTCGGGGCGGTAGAAGACGCCGTCCTTCATCACCAGCTCCACCTTGCGGATGTCTGTCACGCGGGCGGCCGGATCACCATCCACCAGCACCAGGTCCGCCAGCTTGCCGGGGGTGATGGACCCCAGGTCCGCCGCGCGCCCGGCCACCCGCGCCGCGCCCATCGTGGCGATCTGCATCACCTCGTTGGCGGGAATGCCGGCCTGCTCGTACAGCTCCAGCTCGTGGTGCAGGGCGAACCCCGCCATGGCGTCCGTCCCCGGCACGATGGGCACGCCGGCACGGTGCAGCATGGCCGTCATGGCCAGGAACGCGCGGAACGACTCGCGGTAGCGCCCGTCCATCCCCTCCGGCAGCGGCAGTCCCCCTCCCCGCAGGCCGCGCTGAATGGTGGGCGGCAGCCGGTTCGCGATGGGCGCCAGCACGGGATCCACCTCCCCCGCCCGGGCCGTGAACAGGCGCTCGAACACGTTCACGGTGGGGTCCAGCACCGTCCCCCGCTCCCGCAGCAGCGCGATGAACGCCTGCACGCTGTCCGACTGCAGGTCCAGCTCCGCGGCGTGCTGCGCGGGGCCGCTGAAGCGCTGCGGGGTGCGCGTGTCCAGCGTGTCGCTCAAAAAGTTGAGGAACAGCATGTTGGCGTGCTGGATCTCGTCGAAGCCGGCGCGCACGGCCTGCGCCGCCGTCATCCCCTCGGGAATGTGGCCGCTGAGCTTCATCCCGCGCGCGTGCGCCGCCTGGGCGATCACGGGCACGAGCTCCGGCTTGAGCGAGCTGTACACCTTGATGTGCGTGTAGCCGTGGTCCGCGTACCAGGCCACGTGCGCCCGCGCCTGCTCGGGATTGTCCGCGCGCAGCCCCGTGGGCCCCGCGTACGGACCGGAGCCGTCGATGAAGCCCGCCATCACCACCACGCGCGGCCCCACCTTGGTGCCCGCGTTCCACTCCGCCGCCACCTGCGGAAAGACCGTCGTGTCGTTGGCCAGGTCGCGCACGCTGGTGACGCCGGCGGCCAGGTGCATGGGCCCGTCCACCAGCCTCAGGTGCACGTGCATGTCGAAGAGCCCCGGCAGCAGCGCCTTGCCCGCCGCGTCGATCACCTGCGCCCCCGCGGGGATCGCCACGCTGCCGTCCGGCCCCACGGCCTGGATGCGGTTGCCGCTCACGACGACGGTGGTGCCCGGCCGGCTGCGCCCCGTCTCCGCGTCGAAGAGGTTGGCGTTGCGGAACACGACGGGGCCCTCGGGACGGTGGGACAGGGTACTCCCCATCTGCGCGCCCCACGCCGCCTCGGCCGCCTGGTCCGCGCGGAACAGCTCGGGGAGCACGCCCTCCCACCCCTCGCGGATGAACGCCAGCCAGTCGCCGCCTTCCGCGAAGAAGCCGCCGTCCTCGCCCATCCACACGGAGCCGGGCGAAAAGCCGAAGCCGTGGATGAGGTACTGCCGCACCGTCTGCGTGCGCCCGCCCGCGCTCACCCGCAGCTCCACGCCCGGCTCGATGCGCAGGCGCCCCTCCGGCAGCAGCGGCAGCGACCGGTCCGGCGCGGCCAGCAGCGCGCGGGGCAGCAGGCTGCTTTCCAGCGATGCATCCGTGGTGGCGTACCACGCGGGCCCGCCCACGGGGCGGTCGCCGCGGTCGGCGCTGTTCTCCCACACGGCGCGGCCGTCACGCATCTCGAAGCGCTCGCGGACGGGCGACTTGTAGTAGTTCACCCCCTCCGCCTCGATCAGGACGGGAAAGCCCCGGGCGTCCAGCCGCGCGCGGGTGCGGACGTTGGGGCCGCGGCCGCGGTCGTTGTATTCCATCTGCGTGTGCAGCGTGCCGTCGGCATCGCGCCACACCCGCTTCTCCCCCGTTTCGCGCCCGGCCGAGACGGCCACGTAGCGCACGGTGTCGCCAGGGGCGGGGAGGGTGCCTGCGTTCTGCGCCGCGGCGGCGAGCGGGAGCACCGACAGCGCCAGGGTGAGCAGCGGGGTTCTCATGGGATCTCGGGATGGGGATGGGACGGGGATGCGCGACGGCCTCGCGGGGCCGCGCCTGCATCCACACGATGCACCTCCCGCGGCGCCCTGTCCAGCAGCACGGGATCGAGATGCCTTTCACTGGCCGCCGAAACGGTGCGAATCCGATGTCCCGACGGGTCTTGCGGTCTCGGGGATGGGGGACGATGGGCGTCGTCAGAAATCCGCGCGGTGCCTCGTTCCATCGTGCGCTCGGGGGGGCGCTGCAGGGGCCGGATCGGCCGATCGGGGAGGATGTGCGGCGGGGGGCTTCACATCCGGGGGTTGTCTGTGTATATTCTGCGCCCCGCCGGTCACCGGGACGGAGCACCGCTCCGAAAGAAGGTGGCCCGCGGGGCTTGCGCGCCACGGGGAAGTTTGGTAAAATTGTGGCTCGCAACCGTTTAGGCACCGATAGCTCAACTGGCAGAGCAGGGGACTCTTAATCCCAAGGTTGTAGGTTCGATTCCTACTCGGTGCACTGTGCGCGCCCATAGCTCAGCTGGATAGAGCGTCTGACTACGGATCAGAAGGTCGGGAGTTCGAATCTCTCTGGGCGCACTGAAGGGTTGGTACGCGGGCCGGGTGGTACAATGCTCCTGTGGCGGAATTGGTAGACGCGCTAGATTCAGGATCTAGTGGGCGTAAGCTCGTGGAGGTTCGAGTCCTCTCGGGAGCACTGCGGGTGATGTGGATGGGAGAGCCCCGTTCGTCTAGTGGCCTAGGACATAGCCCTCTCAAGGCTAAAACACGGGTTCGATTCCCGTACGGGGTACTTTGAAAGTCGTTTTCCAGGCATTGTGTCGCGGGGTGGAGCAGCCTGGTAGCTCGTCGGGCTCATAACCCGAAGGTCGCGGGTTCGAATCCCGCCCCCGCTATTGTGCGCTCGCTTAGCTCAGCTGGTCCAGAGCGCTCGCTTCACACGCGAGAGGTCGCAGGTTCGAATCCTGCAGCGAGCACTGTCGGTACGGAGTGCGGGCATAGCTCAGTTGGTAGAGCGCAACCTTGCCAAGGTTGAGGTCGCCGGTTCGAGTCCGGTTGCCCGCTCTGTAAAAAGGTCGGTAAGCCCACTTAGCTCAGTCGGTTAGAGCACCTGACTGTTAATCAGGGGGTCCTAGGTTCGAGTCCTAGAGTGGGCGCTGTCAACGAAAGGCCCGGAAGCCGCAAGGTTTCCGGGCCTTTTTCGTTTCGGATATTGCCCCTGGTGGGCCGTTCGGCACGATCGTCGCGCCCGGACCTTCCCCTGCTTCGTCGGTGTCGTGCTCCTTGAGCGGGCGGATGGCCTCTACCGGAGGCGAACGGTCCACGCGACGCCAGCCGCATCCGTCGTCGTACCGCTGATCCTCCACCGCCCACCACACGCAACCCGCCGTTTCTGGCGCGACCGGGTCAGGGGGGCTATCCTCTACACCCATCGGCCGCCCCGCGTCGCTTTTCCGCATCTCGAGCCACTCCCCGGCACCACTCCCTCCGCGGACACCCGGCGTTCCGGCCGAACCCGGTCGTCTTTCGGATCATCATCCCCCGCCCCTTCACCCGCAGGAGACTCCAATCATGACGCAGTCCGAGACCCCCGTCTGTCCCCACGCCAGCACCGCCATGGCCGCCGCCGCAGCCGCCCGCACGGAGGCCGACCTTTCCACACACCGTGGCAACGACACCAGCCATGAGATCTGGCGCCAGGTGCAGCGCGGCCTGGTGTACCCCGCGCCGCACGCCGTCTTCGCCACCTTCTGGCGCGCCCCGCACGGCAAGCCGCTTACCCGCGAGGTGCTGCGCCGCGTGGTGAAGGACGTGCGCGCCGAGATCCACCGCGCCTACGGCAGCCAGAACACCACGGCCATCGCCGGCGTGGGGTTCGGCCTGTGGCGGTCGTGGTGCGCGGACGAGGGGCTGCCCGTGCCCGCCGGGATGGAGCTGCGCTTTCCCGCGGACGGCGGCGAGGGCTCGGCCGTGTTCGGGCGCTCCAACGGCACCTTCAAGGATTCGCGCGGCGACCTGTTCTTTCACGTCAAGTCGCTGAACGAGACGCACTGCCAAGCCGTGACGGACTTCATCCGCCTGCGGCTGGACGCGGAGGGGTGCATCGACCCGTCGCGCACCGTCTTTCAGGCGGCCGCGACCAAGAGCAACGAGCCGGACCACATGGGCGGCAAGGTGCTGGGGTGCCGCTTCAGCGAGAACCTGAACAACCCCACGGACCCCGTCAGCATCCAGGCCAACGCCCTGGTGGGATACGAGGACGCGGCGCACATCGGCGCCAGCTACGTGCTCACGCAGCGCTTTACGATCAACTGGGACCTCATCCTCAACATGAGCCCGGAGCAGATCGAGGACCTGGTGGGGCGCACCACGGACGACATCCTCATCCCCTCGCGCGACACGCGCAGCCACATCCGCTCGTCGCGCGTGCAGGACGCGCACGGCGACACCATGCAGCTGCTCCGCCTGTCCCTCCCCTTTGGCCGCTCGCCGGCGCTGGACGACGACGACCTGGTGGCCAAGGGCGCCAGCCGCCGCGACGAGGCGGGGATCGCCTTCGCCGCGTACGCACGCAGCGCGCGGGTGCTGGAGGAGGTCATGGACAGCCAGATCGGCGTGGCGGACGGCTTCATGCGCGACCGGCTGCTTTCCAACGTGCGCTCCGACGTGGGCGGGCTGTTCTACATCCCCTCCGTGGCCGACCTGGGGCTGGAGCCCGGCGACCTGGGGCTGGACGCGCTGCCGGACGCGGAGGACACGCACTGGGCGCGCTTTCCCGGCGTGGACTGGAACCGTCTGGACCGGCACTTCAAGGTGCGCTCGGACAACGGGCTCATGTTCTACAACCACAAGGACTACCTCTTCACCGTCAGCACCATGTCCGGCGAGCGGCGCCAGGCGTACGGGCCCCCCTCCAACCGCGTCACCCGGCTGCTGGCCAACGCGTTTTCGCGCTGGCAGGACAACTGGTACTTCGACCGGAGCCAGCAGGAGCTCAAGCACCTGTCCGCGTACGTGGCCGAGGGCTACGGCGAGGACAAGGCGCGCGAGGTGATGGAGCTTTCCATCGCCGAGCGGATGGGATGGACCCACAAGGTGAGCCTGGGGCAGGTGTTCGCCAGCCACGCGTACGGATTCCGCGGCCGCAGGCGCGTGGACGGCAACTGGATCAACGGCGCCGACACCTACCGCGTGCACCCCGTGGAGCTGATCGTGGGCGCCACGCCCAACCTGGGGCTGGGGCAGGGGCGCTACGTGATCGACTACACGCGGGCGGACGAGCAGGAAAGCCACTTCTTTCAGAACCTGAGCTACGCGTCCGGCGTGGGCCACGTGGTCCCCGGGTTCCAGCGGGTGCTGGACGCCGGCCTGGGCGCGCTGCTGGACGAGGTCGCCGCCAAGCGTGACGGGGCGTCGGACGAGAAGAAGCGGCAGTTCTACGCGGGCGTGCACCTGGCCCTGGAGGGGGTGCGCGACGGATGCCTGGCCTACGCCCGCCTGGCCGGGGAGATGGCCGCGGGGATGGCGGAGACGCAGGCCGCCGAGCGCGAGAACCTGCTGGGGATCCAGGCGCGGATGACGCACCTGTCGTCCGGGACGCCGCGCACCATGCTGGAGGCGGCGCAGCTGGTGTACACCCTGCACGCGTCGCTGCACCTGATCGGCGAGCCCACGGCCATCGGGCGGCTGGACCAGATGCTGGAGCCGTTCTACCGCGCGGACGTGGACGCCGGGCGGCTTACGGACGACGAGGCGCAGGAGATCATCGACTGCTTCTGGATCAAGGTGGGCGAAAAGGTGCAGCTCAACCGCCAGTTCGTGGAAGACCACCAGCCGTTCGGCAACCTGGCCATGGGCGGCTCGTCGGGCGCGTATCCGCAGGGCGCCGCCAACAACCAGTGGATCCAGCAGGTCACCGTCGGCGGGACGAAGCCGGACGGGAGCCCGGCCTACAACGCGGTGACGACGTTCTGCCTGCGGGCCGCGCGGCGCCTGCCGCTGAACGCGCCGTGCCTGAGCCTGCGCATGCGGAGCGACATTCCCCGCGAGGTGCTGCGCGAGGCGGCGCTGGCCCTGCTGGCCGGCGGCGCGCACCCCATCCTGCTCAACGACGACAAGATCATCCCGGGCCTGCAGCTGAGCGGCCAGGACATCGGCGCGGGGGCGGACGTGGCGGCGCGGGCGGAGGGATGCTGGACGAGCGACGTGTCGCTGGAGGCCGCGCGCGACTACGCCTGCGACGGGTGCTACGAGCCGCAGATCGCGGGGCAGAACTGGTTCACGCTGGGCGGGCTGGCCACGCTGCTCCCCCTGGAGTGCGCGCTGAACCAGGGCAAGACGTGGGCGAGCGCCGGGCCCATGTGGTTCCGGGGCACGCGCACGTCGTACTCGTCGCCGCCGCCGGCGGAGATCCGGAGCTTCGAGCAACTGGTGGACCTCTTCATGGAGCACCTGCGGCTGCTGTACGCCAAGCAGGTGGACGGGCAGCTGGCCGGGTTCGGCAACGCCGCCGGCGTGTGCCCCTCGCCCCTGCTGTCGGCGCTGATGGACGATTGCCTGGACAAGGGGCTGGACATCTACGAGGGCGGCACGCGCTACAACTTCATCGCGCCCTGCTTTACGGCCCTGGCCAACACCATCGACTCGCTGTGGGCCATCCGGGCCATGGTGTTCGAAGAGCGGACGGCCTGCACCTCGCTCCCGGAGCTGGTGGAGGCCATGCTCTGCGACTGGGGGCGCAACATGGCGGAGCCCTTCGTGAGCACGCTGGCCGGCCCGGCGCGCATCGCGGGGCGGGCGGAGCGCTTCCGCGAGCTGCGCCAGGTGGCCCTTTCGCTGCCGCGCTACGGCCGCGGGCAGGGGGAGATCGACGCGTTCGGCAACGAGCTGGTGCAGCGGGTGGCGGAAACGTCCGTGCGCGTGTTCACCCATCCCGTACCCTCCACGGCGCAGCGGATGGTGGACATCGCGAAGCGGCTGGGGACGCCGGAAAAGCCGTTCGGCGGCTTCCAGGTGCAGCCGGGGGTGGGCACGTTCGAGAACTACGTGGAGTTCGGCGCGCAGTTCGGCGCCTCGGCGGACGGGCGGCACAGCGGCGACCCCATGGCCTCGGACCTGAGCGCCATCCCCACCCCCGCGGACCTGCCCGTGCAGCACCCGGAGTCGGTGTTCCTGGACGCGCTCAAGGGGTACACGGGCGGCGGCACGGACGCCATGTGGGACGGGGCGCCCACGGACATGACCATCCGCGAGGACTTTCCGGTGGATGCGCTGGAGCGGGTGCTGGCGGCGTTCGCGGCGGGCCAGGGGAGCAACATCCTCACCGTCACCTGCGCCAATCCCGACACGTTCGCGGGCGCGGCGAAGAACCCGGAGAAGTACGACCTGGTGCGGGTGCGGATGGGCGGATGGTCGGAGTTCTTCGTGGCGATGTTCCCGGCGCACCAGGAGCAGCACCAGCGCCGGCCCCTGAGCACGCCGGAAAAGGCGCCCGCTTCCGTGCACGTGGGCAACCTGCCCCTCGTAGGCGACTCGGCCCCGGTGCAGTAACGGCCGCGCGCGGATCGCGATCCACCGAAAGCCCCCGCATCCGTGCTGGATGCGGGGGCTTTCGCTTTGCCTCTCGTGGCGAGTGTTCGGATTGGCGCACCATGCCGGAAGGACATCGGCCTGGTGATACCCATTGTCAGGATTCCGTGCATCCAGGGACACGGATTTCAACGCAGAGTTCGCATAGTAATACCGGATATCCGAGTTGAGTGTGCACTCAAAGTTTTAAGGAGGGGCTTTACGCGGAGAGCGCGGAGGACGCGGAGAACAGAATGAGAAACAGCAATCGCACACAGAGGAACAGAGGTAACAGAGTACGACGGATAGGATTACCCCGGCTTGGTGGACACCAACATAAGCCCGTAGATTACGGGCAGGAGGTGACACATGGCCGAGAAACGAAGGCAGTTCACACGCGAGTTCAAGCTGGAGGCGGTGCGGATGATCTCCAGCGGCGAGCGGAAG
>DASQZE010000345.1:0-5986 GCA_035638875.1 Longimicrobium sp. | reverse complement strand
GTGACGACCGGGTCGGGACCTGCTTCGTAGATTGCAAGGATCTCCTCGCGTGTCATCGTCGGCTGGGTTCCTTTGAGGCGAGGTTGATCTCTTTGTTTACCTCTGATGCAGAATCCGTGCGAAGACCTGGGCAGTTACGATTTCGGTATCCTGGCGCATGAAGACGAAGGGGGCCTCGGCGTGAGCTCCACGCCGGTCTTTCGGGGTGGATGCCGACGCAGGTGCGCGCCGGGGCGGGACGGGGTAGATTGGCGGCGAAAGGAAGGACCGGACACGCGAAACCCTCATCCTCCGAGCCCGCACCGACCATGGCCGAGAAAACCCTGTTTACGCGTATCATCGACGGCGAGATCCCCGGCAGCTTCGTGTACCAGGATGAGTACGTAATCGCCATCCGCGACATCAACCCCGCCGCGCCGGTGCACGTGCTGGTCATCCCCCGCAAGCCCATCCCCTCGCTGGCGGAGCTGGAGGAAGGCGACCTGGAGCTGGCCGGGCGCATTCTCCTCGCCATCCGCAAGGTCGCGGAGCAGGAAGGGCTGCGCCGCGGCTACCGCGTGGTGGTGAACACGGGCGAGGAGGGCGGGCAGACGGTGCCGCACCTGCACTTCCACATCCTGGGCGGCCGCCAGCTCTCCGGGCACGGCACCGCGTGAACGGGCCGCCGGCGGGGGATGCGGTCTCCGGCGCCGAGCGCGACCGCATCCTCGACGAGCTGCGCCGCGCCTGGGACGGCGACCCGTGGCATGGCGATGCGCTGCGGACGATCCTGCGCGGCGTCCCAGGGGATGCGGCGGCCGCGCGCCCTCTTCCCGGCGCGCACAGCGTGGGGGAGATCGTGCTGCACCTGGGCACATGGACGCGCGAGGTCACCCGGCGCCTGCGCGACCGCATGGCGCGCGACCCGGTGGATGACGACTTTCCGCCGTTCGCCGCCGGCGGGTTGGACGACGCGGTGGATGCGCTCGAGCGGGCGCACGCGGAGCTGCTGGCTGCGGTCGAGGCTTTTCCCCCTGCCGAGCTGGACACCGTCGTCGGCGACGCGCGGGACCGGCCGCTGGGGTCGGGCGTGAGCTACGCGGTGATGCTGCATGGCATCGCGCAGCACTACGCCTACCACGCGGGGCAGGTCGCCATCCTGCGCAAGGGCGCCGGCTGAGAGCGGGTCGGGTGGTCATGGGAACGACGAAGGCCGCCGGGCGCTCCGGCGGCCTTCGTCGTATCCGTCCCCGACCCGCGGACCGGCTCAGCTCTTCGCCGTCTGCATGTACACTTCCTCGTACGGCTGCAGCACCACCCAGCCGCTGCCCTGGAACTTGAGCTGGAAGGTTTCGCCGCTGCCCCGGCCCAGCAGCGTCTTGAAGCTCATGTCGATGTGGACCTCCGGCGTGAGCGTCCCGGCCCAGGCCACCGTGGCGTTGGGATCCGTGAACACCGGCTCGCCCGGCTGCACCCGCAGCGTGATGGGCGTGTGGTGCGTGGTCATGGCGATTACGCCCGGGCCGCTGACGCGGATGTTGAACAGCCCGCCCGAGGCCATCCCCGCCACGCGGCGCATCATCTTGATCTCGTACTTCATCCCGTCTTCCAGCGCCAGCAGGTCATTGCCGTTCACGAACACCTGCTCGCCCGCGCCGAGCTCCAGGATCTGGATGCGCTTCCCCTCGTCCGCCAGGTACACGCGCCCGGAGCCGTCCATCCGCATGAGCGCCAGCCCTTCGCTGCTGACCATCTTCTTGAGCAGCGTCCCCAGGCCCTGCTCCATGATCCCCTGCCGCGTGAACTTGATGTCGCCCACATAGCCGATCATCGCGCCCGCCTTGCACCACAGGCGGCCGTCCAGGTTCACTTCAAGCGTGTACGGGTTCTCCAGCTCGAACTTGCCACGCGCCTCGTCCTTCTGCGCGGTGGCGGCGACGAACTGGTCGAGGGTGTAGCGGGACATGGTCGCTCGCGGTGCGGGGGCGTGGGGTTCGCGGCTGGGAAAGGTAGAGAGCCGCACCGGCGTGGGCCAGGGCTCTCTGCGCGCGGACGCGCCACCGCCGGACGAGCCACATCGTGGGTGACGGTTCCGCCGGTGGAGCGTCATGGCTTGGAAGCGTTCGTGGAGAGAGCTTGCTCCGCACCTCGGCTCGCGGACGTCTTTTCGCCCCGTCGCCCCATCGTCTCCGTGCCTCCGCGGCAACGCCGAGCAGACCGGCAGTCCTGTTTGATGTCTCAGTATACAATATACAATCGCCCGGCGGAGCAGGCTTCCGGATCACCCGCACACCTGGCGTCGCTGGACGGCCTGCGGTTCGTGGCGGCGATGCACATCGTGCTGTTCCACACCATGCACCTGGCGTGGCTGCGGCCCGTGACGTGGGGCTCCACCAGCACCAGCCTCTTCTTCATCCTCTCCGGGTTCGTGCTGGCGTACGCCTACACCACCGCAGAGGGTGGCCTGCGGGTGCCCGCGCGCGTCTTCTGGAGGCGGCGGTTCGCGCGGCTGTACCCGCTGGCCGTGCTCACGCAGCTGGCGGTGATCCCCTTCGTCTGGCACCGCTACCCGGCGGAGGAGCGCGTCCCCCGCGCCACCGCCGCGCTTACGGGGGTGCAGGGGTGGTTTCCCCGCATCGCGGACTCGTTCAACAGCCCCGGCTGGTCGCTCTCCGTGCTGGCGTTCTGCTATCTGCTCTTTCCGGTGCTTGCCTGGGCGCTGCGGGGATGGTCGGCGCGACGGCTGGCGTGGGCGCTGGCGGCTACGTGGGCCGCGTCCCTGCTGCCCATCACGGCGGCGCTGCTGGGCGGCGCGGGCGAGTACTGGCGCAGCGCCGTGCATCATCACCCGCTGTCGCGGTTCCCCGAGTTCGTCTTCGGCGTGGTGCTCGCGCGGCTGTTCGTCACCCTGCCGTCCGTGCAGGTGCCGCGGGGGACGGTGGGCGCGGTGGTGGCGCTGCTCGCCGCGGCGCTCGTGCTGCTGCCGGATGCCGCGTATCCGCTGGCGCACAACGGGCTGCTGGCGCCCCTGCACGGGCTGCTGATCGTGGCCCTCGCCGCGGGGGGCGGCGTGCTCGCGCGGGGCTTGGCCGCGCCGCCGTTGCGTGCGATGGGACGCGCGAGCTTTGCCGTGTTCCTGCTGCACGTGCCCGTCTACTCGTGGGTGATGATCCCGCTTGCTCCCACGCTTACGCGGATGCCGCTGCCCGTGCGCATCGCGGGGTACGCGGGATACCTGGCGCTGGCCGTGGTGGCGGCGTGGGCGGCGCAGCGCTGGGTGGCGGACCCCATCGCCGGCGCCATCGGCGGACGGCGCGGCGCGGCGGCTTCAAAGGCGGCCGCGATCCGTCCCCGTCTCGCGGGGTTGACCGCGCCGTCGCCGAAGGATGGATGAGGCCGGCTCGCCGGTGCGGCGGGCAGAGGGGGGCGGTCGTTCAAATCGCGCGGCGAAGAACCCGGGCGGCATGACGCGCGGCCCGTGCGCGCACCCGGGTGCGAACGCGGCAACGGGATCGGCTGCGCGCGTCCCCCGCCATGGAAGGTGGCAAAAGGCCGCTGAAGCCACGGCTCCCGCGCGTCCGCGCGTTACGTGCGATGGATCAGCAGCCGTCGCGGATGGCCCGCTCCACGTCGCGGCGGATCTGGTCGATCCGGCGGGTGGAGCGCGTGACGGCGCGGATCAGGCCGCCCACGGGATCTTCGATCGTGATCGTGATGATGCGCTCCCGGCCCGCGTCGCGCGGCCTGGCTCGACGATCGAGGACCACGGAGTACGCCGCGGCGGAGACGGAGGCGAGGGCCGCCAAGGCCCCTCCCAGGATCACGAACGTTTCGAGGCTCATGGTTGCTCTCCGTCGTAGGCAAGGTACACGGCGCTGAAGCTCGCAAGCAGCGTAAAGCTGAACAGCGAGATGGAAGCGGCGAAGATTGCTGCCTCGTTGGGGTTGCGACGCGCCTGAATCGCCGAGAAGAACAGCGAAGACAACAAGAACAGGAGCATGCAGGCGCCGCCGGACGTCACCTTGAGGGTGGCGTACTTCCGCCCGCTCGGCAGCAGCTCGCCGACGGCCGCGGACGCGATCGTGGTGGAGATGAGCAGGAGCTCGCCCCGCGCCGTAACCACGGCCAGGCTGGGCTCCTTTTGATTCAGCCCCAGTGCCAGGTAGCTGATGAACAGCGGTGCCAGGGCGATCAGGACGTTGAAGATGCACCAGCGGACGAGTTTTCCGGTCGGCTCTGCTTCATGCGAGGCTCCGTCCCCCTGTTGTCTACAGGGCTGCACTTCCCTGGTCATGCGACCCGGCCAGCGCGCCTGCAGCCGGTCTGAATCAAGGGTAAGTAATCACAGTAAACACGTCAAGGGCGTCCATAAATAAGTTCGCGGATGGCGCAAAGCATCGAAATCGGCAGAAAACCGGTCCCGGTCACCGCGTTTGCATCACCCAGGATCCGCAAAGCCGCGCCGTTGCTGCACCTCGGCGTGCGGCCACGGCTGGCCGCAAAGCAGCGGGGGCGCCGCGCATGCCGCGCGGCGCCCCCGTTCCGTCCCGGTCCCACGGCGAGTGTCAGACGCCCGCGGGCTCCGGCTGCGGCTCCCAGGCCACGATGCGGCCCTCCATCGCGGAGGCGGCGACGGTGTAGGGCGAGGCCAGGTACAGCTGCCCGGGACCCGAGCGCCCCGGGAAGTTGCGGTTGATGGCGCTGATGGTCACGTCCGTGGGCTTGCGGCTCACCCCCGGGCCCGCGTTGATGCAGGCGCCGCAGCTGGGCTCGATGAAGGTGGCCCCCACGGCCTGGAACAGCTGGTCGTAGCCCTGCTCCTGGCAGTACGCGTACACCTCCTGCGAGCCGCACTGGATGTACAGCTGCACGCTCTCCGGCTTGCTCACGCCCGCCTCGTGGTACTCGCGCAGCACGCGGGCGTACATGTCCATGTCCTCCTTCTTGCCCGCCGTGCAGCTGCCCGCGTACGCGATGTCGATGCGCACCTCGTCGCCCAGCTCCTCCACGTACAGGCCGTTGCCCGGGTCGCCGGGGAGCGCGATCATGGGCTTGAGGGCCGAGGCGTCGATCTCGATCACCTTGACGTAGTCGGCGCCCTCGTCGCTGTACAGCCCGTCCAGCAGCCGCTCCGCCTCGGCGCGGTCCATCCCGCGCTGGGCCACCAGGTAGTCCACCGCCTTGGCGTCCGGCGCCACGATCCCCGTAAAGGCGCCCACCTCGGCGGCCATGTTGGTCATCGTCGCGCGCTCGTCCACCGACAGCGACTCCACGGCCGGGCCCGCGTACTCGATGATCTGCCCGATGGCGTGGCCGTCCTTGATGTACGGGTGGCGCAGGATCTCCAGCATGAAGTCCTTGGCCGACACGTTCTCCGGCTTCTCGCCGCTCACGATCACCTTGAACGAGCGGGGCACCTCCACGCGCACGTCCTTGGTGATCCACGAGTTGAAGATGGCCGTGGTCCCCACGCCGAACGCCACCGCGCCCACCGCGCCCGCGTGCGGCGTGTGGCTGTCGGAGCCGATGATGATGTGCCCCGGCAGCGCGTAGCTCTCCAGGATCTTGCTGTGGCAGATGGCCTCGGAGCCGTGCTTGCCGTGCCCCAGCTCGCCGTAGAGGCGCACGCCCTGCTTCTCGGCGAACTGGCGCTGCTTCACCTCCAGCTGGTTGGCCACGTCCAGCAGCCCCAGCTGGATGCGCTCCGCCGGCATGGAGTCCTTGAGGAACGTCAGGTGGTCGCGGAAGAACAGGATGGAATCCGGGTCCACCACCTTTTCGTCCGGCCCCACGTAGTGCTCAAAGAAGATGGCCGACATGGGTGTGACGTACTCGTGCGAAAAGCGGATGTCCGTCTGCACGAAGCCGCTGTCGCCCGGCTGCACCCAGGGCACGCCGATCTCGCCCCGGGACAGGTCCGTCACCCAGTGCCGCGCGAAGATCTTTTCCGCGATGGTCATGGGGCGCGCGTGCCTGCCGTGGCGCGTGCCGTCGGGCGCGCCCTGCG
>DASQZE010000344.1:0-6457 GCA_035638875.1 Longimicrobium sp. | reverse complement strand
GGGCGCCGCCGCAAAGGGCGGCGACAGCGCCGCCGCGGGCGACAGCGCGGCGGGTGCACCCAAACAGGCGGCCATGCCGTCGCCGCGCACCAAGGCGCCGCCCATCATCCGCGGGCTGTACGTCAACGCGTACAAGGCCGGCAGCGGCACGCACCGCAAGCGCCTCATCGAGATCGCCGACCAGACGGAGATCAACGCCTTCGTCGTGGACGTAAAGGATGAGCGGGGGCTGCACTACGTGAGCCAGCTCACCCTGCAGAACGAGATGACGGAGGACAGCGAGATCACCATCCGCAACCCCAAGGCGTTCACCGACACGCTGCGGGCGCACGGCATCTGGTCCATCGCCCGCATCGTCGTGTTCAAGGATCCCATCCTCTCCAAGGCGATGCCCGACTGGTCCGTAAAGAACCCCAGCGGCGGCCTGTGGGTGGACAAGGCGGGGAACACCTGGGTGAGCCCCTGGGATGAGCGCGTGTGGGACTACAACCTCGACATCGCCGAGGAGGTGGCGCGGCTGGGCTTCGACGAGATCCAGTTCGACTACGTGCGCTTTGCCGAGCCGTACCGCTCGCTCCCCACGCAGGTGCACCCGCGGGCCAAGGGCGACCGCACGGACGCCATCGCGGCGTTCCTGCTGGAGTCGCGGCGCCGGCTGCACCCGCTGGGGGTTACGGTGACGGCGGACGTGTTCGGCCTGTCGCCCAACGAGGGGAGCGACGTGAACATCGGGCAGCAGTGGGAGACCATCAGCGCGATCGCCGACCACGTGCTGCCCATGATGTACCCGTCGCACTACTTCCCGACGCACCTGCCCGGCGTGCAGCGGCCGGACCTGATGCCGTACGAGGTGCTGTTCAAGTCCGCGGGGATGGCCCACTGGCGTAGCCAGCAGCTTCAGGCGGCGGGGGTGCAGCCGGCCCGCATCGTCCCCTGGCTGCAGGCGTTCAGCGCGCCGTGGCTGGGCCGCAACCACCAGAAGTACGGCCCGCAGCAGATCCGCGACCAGAAGCGAGGCGTGTACGACGCGGGGCTGGACGACTGGGTCCTGTGGCACCCGGGCAGCAACTACGAGCACATCGTGGCCGGGCTGGAGACGGGCGATGCGCAGTCGCACAGGAAGCCGGACTACACGCCGCCGGCGGACGTGATGTCGTGGCTGCAGCGTTTCGAGCGCGAGGGGGTGCGCACCGCCCGCGACAAGGCCGCGGCGCAGGCCCGCGGCGACGTGACGGATCCCGCCGCCGCGCAGGCCGCCAAGACGGGCCGCCCGGAGCCGGGCGGGGACTCGTCGCGCGTGCAGCCGGGCCGCAACGCCCCGGCGGAGGCCGCGCCCGCCGCCGCGCCCACCCCCGCGGCCGGCGGGCAGACCAACCCCAGCAACCCGGGGCAGAACCGAACGCCCTGATCCGGATGGTTGGACCACGTACCGAACCCCCGCGTCCTGCATGGTCGCGGGGGTTCGGCGTTTCGGCGGGATTTCCGATGATGCCGCGATCACTCGAACGTGGGCAACACGGACGGCCGGGGACAGCGATTCGGCGGATCGCCGGAAATTGTGCGAGGTCCGAGACCCGGGAGCGAATGAATTCGCCGCTGGAAAGGTCGCGAAGTCCGCCTTCGCGGACTGCCCCGGCACGAGCCGTCCCGGTGCACCGATGCGCAGGAACGCAGTTGAAGCCCTGTTCGTGTCGCGCCTCGGCGCGAGACAGGGCTTGTCGCTGTCCCAGCGGCGGCTGTAGCCGCTCCGTCCCGGACTCGGCTTCGGTATTCGCAGGCTGCCTCCCGCCTTCGGGCTTCACCGCTCCGGACCTCCCATCTCCCCCAAAACAAAACCCTCCCCCCGGATCGTCTCCGGGAAGAGGGTCGCGTGCTGCTGATCCGCCGCGGGGCAGACGGGCCGGCTTAGCCCTGCTGCTCGGAGGTCTGGCCGGGCGGAA
This sequence comes from Longimicrobium sp., assembly GCA_035638875.1. Taxonomy (GTDB): domain Bacteria; phylum Gemmatimonadota; class Gemmatimonadetes; order Longimicrobiales; family Longimicrobiaceae; genus Longimicrobium. Next base: position 4,517 of record DASQZE010000344.1, on the reverse strand, counting down.
GCGGCTGGTGGTCCTCCGAACGGCGGCCGGTGCCGGGGATGATGCCGCCCGTGACCTCGCCCTTGTCGTCGCGGTCGTCGGGCGACGGCGGGGCGGGCATGTCGGCGGAAGGGCCCAGCAACTCGCGAAGGGGGTCCTGATCGGTGGCCATGGGGCTCATCCTCCCGGAGTATGTCGGTGAAGCTCGCCTGCCGGTGCGACCGTTTCCGGGTCCTGGCGGCCGTGCGGCGGTTTCTGCACCCTCCCGCAAAAGCAAACACCGCGCCGAAACGTCCGGCGCGGTGTCACACGATCGCGTAACCTACTGGCCCATCGGCGTAAAGGTCATGCCGGTTCCGTTCCGCCGTTCGCCCGGCTGCACCGAGTCTGCCACGCGGTCGTGCAGCGTTCGCCGCAGGGCCTGCATGCGGTTGGGGCCGTCCTCGTACGTGCGGTTGGCCAGCAGCACCACCCACGTGCCGCGCTCCGGGTCGATCCAGATGGACGTTCCCGTGAAGCCCGTGTGGCCGAACGAGCGGCTGCTCACGCGCGCCCCCGCGGCGCCCGTGCCCGGCGCGCCCGGCGTGTCCCACCCCATGGCGCGGGTGCCCGTCCCCGGCTGGCGCTGCGTAAAGGAGCGGATGGTGGCGGCGCGCAGCACCCGCACGTTGTCCAGCTCGCCGCCGTTGGCCATCATGGCCGCGAACCGCGCCATGTCGTGCGCCGTGCTGAACAGCCCGGCGTTGCCCGAGATGCCGCCCAGCCGCCGGCTGATGGGGTCGTGCACCCGGCCGCGGTACGCCTGCCCCAGGTTGCGCGAGGTGCCGGCGCAGCGCAGGCATCCCTCGCCCATCACGTAGGTGGTGCTGTTCATCGCCAGCGGCCCGAACACGCGGCGGTCCAGCAGGTGGTACAGCGGCTCGCCGGCCGCCCGCTCCGCCGCGGCGAACAGGATGACGAATCCCACGTCGCTGTACTCCACGTGCATTCCCGGCGAGTGCTCCAGGGGCACGCGCATCAGCCGCAGCAGCCCGTCCTGCGGCGTGGCGCCGTACACGTCGGCGCCGGCGGGAAGGCCGGAGGTGTGGGTGAGCAGGTGGCGGATGGTCACGCGGTCCTTGCCGATGCCCTGGAACTCGGGCAGGTACGCCTGCACCGGGTCGTCCAGCGACATCTTGCCGTCTTCCACCAGCAGCATCACGGCCGTGGTGGTGCCCACCACCTTGCTGAGCGAGGCCAGGTCGTACACGGTGCGGTCGGGGTCCACCTCGCCCTCACCGTAGCCCGTGCGGCCCAGCCCTTCTTCCAGCACCACGTGGTTCCAGCGGCCCACGGCAATGGAGGCGCCGGGGAACGAGCCCCGGTTGATCTCGTCCCACACGGCCGCCTCGGCGCGGCTGAGCGCGACGGAGCTCAGGCCGGCTTCGCTGGCCGAGGTGAGCTCGTGCCGGGCCGAGCGCGGGGCGCCCGGGGCCGGGTCGGGATCGATGGGCGCGGCATGCGCAAATGCCAGCAGCCCCAGCAGGGCGGGCAAGTACATCGTGGACCTGCGTTGCCGTGGTGAAAAACAGGACTTCGGGGAGCGGGATTTCACTTTAACCGACGATCGGATGCCTGTCAAGAAACATCACTTAGGCGTGTCATGTAAACACGATTCAAATCGCAGATTGCACAGGCGCCGTGCGGATTGCAAGGGTCCCATGGACCCCCGTCATAGGCGCCGGATCAATGTGCCGCCATGGAGTGCGGATCACGCCTAACGTGATGCAATGAAATAAGATGCAGCAGATTTTGCCGGCGGGGTCCCCATGCTCGCGGGGACACCCGTGCTACTCGGGCGACGCGGGGAAGGGTCCCTCGTGCCAGAGGAGGTTGAGATCGTGCGATTGAGAGGGAGCTGATACAGTAACAGCGGGTCGCGGAGGGGCCTTCCTCGGCGGCGGAGCGCGCGCATCGGCGCTCCTCCACCATACTGCACGCACCAGGGTAGAATGTCGAGAGATGTGGCAGATGTTTCTTGGGTGGGCGATCTGAACAGCGGGCCGGCCGTCCCAAAGTCCGGGGTGCAACCGTCCATCCACGGCCGGCTTTCACGGATCGCGATCAGGTGGATCTGTGCCTGGGCGGGCATCCCCGCCGTACGGCCAGTATCCCCTCCCGCAGAAAATGCGGATGCCGTCCCCGCGCCGGCAGCAACCGCTCTGCCAAGGATCTCTGGCCTCCTGCGGTACTCATCCGGTCCGCGATCCGCCGTCGCGCCGCATGGATCCCGCGCGTCCAGCGTCGGAAGGCTGCTGAACGGAATGGATGCCATCGCGACGGCGGGAGGCGGACCGGAGGCGCGCAGCAGGGTGCATCAGGCCCTTGGTAGATAAGATGCTGCCGGCGAGATGACGGGATCCGCGTTTTTTCGAAGAGGCACGATCGCGGCGCTGGAGGTGGATGCGTGCCGTGGCACATTCATCCACATGATCGCGATCCGTAAGACTGTGCCCGCGCCGGAACTCTGGATGGACGGCGCGGGAGATTGGCAGGCCGGGCCCAGGAGGATGCCTCGCCGGACGAGGACTTGGCATCACTCCCTGGGGATGCTACCTCGCCCGGCGGAGGGTTGTCAGCACCTCGCGGATGCTCTTCGAGCCGGGAGAGCTTCAGATCATCGGTTCAGGGGAGCTCGACCTGGTCCAGCCAGAGCTCGTAGTCACCCGCCGGCGCGCTGGCCGTCCACGCGATGCCCGTCACGTCCGCGCCGGTGCTGCCGCCGAAGTCGGTCCAGGCGAAGGTGTGCGTCTGCCATTCCGGGCCCGTGGTGAAGCTGCGGAACGACGGCATCATCCCTCCGCGGCGGGTAAAGACGAGCACGGTGTAGGTGCGGCCGTCGCCCTTGGCCCGGAAGCGCAGCCCCGTCGTCGCGGAGAGGTCGGTGGGCTGCATGGGCTGCGCGGCGGGAAAGAACATCGCGCCGCTCCACGGGTTCGCGTTGCCCGCCACCGTGCCGGTCACCCGCAGCGCCTTGCCGGTTCCCTCCGCACCGCCCGCGGCGACTTCGAGCGTTCCCGTGGAGGCGCCGCCCTGCATGGCATCCGTCGTCACCAGCCAGCCGCTGCCGAACCGCGCATCGGGGGCGCCGGACTCGAAGTCGCTGACCATCCCCGGCGTCACGGCGGCCCCTGTCCCCGCCGGCCGCGCGGGGGTGGCGAGCATCGACGCGATGCGCGTGCGGATGGCGCCCAGGTCCATCGAATGGCCCTCCTTCCACACGCGGATGAGCGCGCGCGTGGCCGTGATGTCCGCCGTGGGATCGCCCTCCACCAGCACCAGGTCCCCGCGCAGCCCCGGCTCAATGCGTCCGCGGTCCGCCATGGAGAACGTCTCCGCCGTGAGGGACGTCGCGGCCTGCAGCGCCTGGACGGGCGTGAGGCCGGCGGCCACCAGCAGCTCCAGCTCGTGGTGCATGCTGCCGCCGTGGATGGTGCCGGGGTTGGGCGCGTCCGTGCCCGCGAGGATGCGGATGCCCGCCGCCCGCAGACGCGCGACCGATTCCGTCGCGGCCGCGTACGAGCCGCCGTTCGCCTGGAAGCGGGCCTCCAGCGCCGTTCGCTGCTCCGGCGCGATCAGGGGCGCCAGCCGCGCGTCGCGGACGAGCGTGCCCCCGCTGGACGCGCCGGTGACGGACTGCGAAACGGCGAGCGTGGGGATGACGAACATCCGCCGGCGCGCCATCTCCGCCACGAGCGCCGGCTCCGGCACGCTGTCCATCCAGATGTGCACCAGCCCGTCGGCGCCGGCGCGGACGGCGGCGCGCGTGGCGGCCAGCGTGGCCACGTGCACCACGGCCAGCTTGCCGCGCGCGTGGGCCGCCGCCACCACGGCCGTGAGGGTGGGCTCGTCCAGCGTGTTGAAGCGGATGCCGTACAGCGAGCCGTCGTCCATCACCGCCTTGATGAAGTCCGAGCCCTCGGCGATGCGCGCGTCCACCCACGGCTGCGCGTCTGCCGGGCCGGTGAGGGTGGGGATGGGCGCGCCGAACTGCGTGCCGTGCCCGCCGGGCGCCGTGGCCAGCACGCCGGCGGAGAGCAGGTCGGCGCGGCCGGTGGCCTTGCCCTCGGGTTGCTCATGGCGCCAGCGGGCCGCGAGCTCGGGCACGGTGAACATGTCGATCCCCGTCGTGACGCCGAACGACAGCGACTGCTCCAGCATCCCCGGCGCGAACGTGTGCGTGTGCGCGTCGATGAGCCCCGGGAGCAGCGTGTGCCCGCGGCCGTCCACGACCTCCGCGCCGACCGGGATGGAGTCGGCCGCGCCCACGGACACGATCATCCCGTCGCGTACAACGACCGTTGCGGAGGGAATGACGCGCGTTCCGTCGAATACGCGCACGTCGCGGATGACCGTGGTGCGCTGCGCGGCGGCGGGGCCCGCGGCGGCCATGAGCGCGAGCAGGGCGAGCGAAGCGGTGCGGCTCAGGGACATCGGATCTCGGGGGGTGGAGTGGACCGGGCGGAGGGCCGGCGTGCCGGGGGGTACGTGCGGCGGTG
>DASQZE010000343.1:0-6031 GCA_035638875.1 Longimicrobium sp. | reverse complement strand
CGCGCCCGGCGGCCTGGTGATCCGCACACCGCTCGATCGCCCCATCCGCCGCGCGACGGTCAACGGCCGCGCGGTCACGGTGGATGCGGATGCGCGCGAGATCGTCGTCCGCGCCGGGCGCGCCAGCCGTGCGGATGTGGTGCTGGAGCATTGATGAATGGCGGTTTGCAAACTCCGGTGTCGGCCGATGAATGTCGCCGGGTGGCGCGGAGCAGACGGAGCGGGATGATCCCGTCGCTGCGCGACGGGGGCCCTCTCCCCCGCCAGCCTTTTTGCTCGTTCCTCGCAACGGCTGGCGACCCCCTCCCCCAACTTCGAGGGAGGGGTGGGCGCGGGCGGCGTTTCGCGCGCACGGCAGCCTGACCGTGGGCACGAAGTTCTCCCCCTCCCTCCGCGAAGCGGGGGAGGGGGCCGGGGGGAGGGGGCCCTCGCCCGTGCCGGGCACACCGCTACCGCGCACCACAATCGGTACCTGATGCCTGATGCCGTGACCCTGACCACGGCATGCTTTCGAAGTCCGAACCACCCGCGGGAATGACACCGTCCGACAAGCGACCGACCGGTTCCGAATCCACCGCCGCCGTGCTGCGTCGCGGCGACTACGCCGTCCTGCTCACCGCCGCGGGGGGCGGGGGCAGCAGCTATCGCGGCTTTGCCCTTACCCGCTGGACCGCCGACCGCACGCGCGACGCGGACGGCTTCTTCGTCTACCTGCGCGACGCGGACACGGGCGACGTGTGGTCCGCCGGCCATCAGCCCGTAGGCCGCGCGGCGGATGCGTGCGAGGCGCACCTCGCCGGCGGCCGCGCGGAGATCGTACGTCGGGACGGGGGGATCGAGACGCGCCTGGAGATCCGCCTGGCCGCCGAAGGCGATGCCGAACTGCGCCGCATCACGCTGACGAACCGGGGCGATGCGCCGCGCCGCATCGAGGTGACGACGTGCGCGGAGCTGGTGCTCAACACCCCGGGCGGCGATGCGGCCCATCCGGCATTCAGCAAGCTGTTCGTGCAGACGGGGTGGATGGCGGAGCGCGAAGCCCTCGTGGCGTGGCGCCGCCTGCGCAGCCCGGACGACGAGCCGCTCTGGACTCTGCACCGCCTGCTTGGGGACGAAGGCACGCCCGAGTACGAGACCGATCGGTCGCGGTTCATCGGCCGGGGGCGGACGCTGGATGCTCCGGCAGCGATGGACGCGGGCGGGCGGCTCTCCGGCACCACGGGCAACGTGCTGGATCCCGTGTTCAGCCTGCGCCGCGTCGTTACCGTCGCGCCCGGCGAATCCGCCACGCTCGTCGCGCTGCTCGGCACCGGCCGCACCCGGGAGGACGTGGAGGCGATCGCGGACCGCTACGCCAGCCTGTCCGCGGCGAACGCGGCGTTCGATGCCACGCCTCCAGCGGATGTCGGCGATGCGAAGACGCTCGGCGTCCCCGAATCCTGGCTCGCGAACGCCGGCCGTTTGCCTCTGCCGGGTGCAGTACTCCCCCTCTCCCCGCGCGGTTCGCGGGGGGAGGGGGCCGGGGAGAGGGCGACGCTCGGCGATTCCGAGGCGCTGCAGTTCTTCAACGGCTTCGGCGGATTCTCGGTGGATGGGCGCGAGTACGTGATCCGCATGCCGGCGGGCGAGCACGGGCCCGTGCGGCCGCCGCTGCCGTGGACCAACGTGATCGCGAACGAGCACACGGGATTCCTCGTCTCCGAGAGCGGTGCGGCGAGCACGTGGACGGCCAACAGCCGCGAAAACCGGCTGACGCCGTGGAGCAACGATCCCGTGAGCGATCCGCACGGCGAGGCGCTCTACCTGCGCGACGAGGAGGCCGGCATCTCCTGGTCGCCCACGCCGGGCCCGATGCCAGGGGTCGGAGCGTACGAGGCGCGCCACGGCTTCGGCTACTCGCGCTTTCGCCACACCAGCGAGGGGCTGGAGCAGGACACGACCCTGTTCGTGCCGCGCCACGATCCCGTGAAGATCGTCCGGCTGCGCGTGACGAACACGGGTGATGAGCCGCGCCGTATCTCCGCCTTCAGCTACGCGCAGCTGGTGCTCGGCGGGCTGCCGCAGGAGACGGGCGCGCGGATCGAGACGCGCTGGGATGATGCGGAAGACGCCATCTTCGCCGTCAACCGGGAGCGCGGCGAGTTCTCGGAGCGCGTCGCGTTCGCCGCGGCGGTGCTCCACACCTCGGACGAGACAGCTGATGCAGTTCAACCTCCCCCAGGGGTTTTGGGGGGAGGGGCGAGCCTGAGCGAGCGGAGGAGGCACATCTCCTGGACGGCGGACCGCACGGCGTTCCTGGGAGCATACGGCTCCGCATCATCTCCGGCGGCGCTGCGGGCGGAGCGGCTGGACGGCGCGGCGGGCGCGGGGCTGAACCCGTGCGCGGCGCTCCAGGTGGCGCTCGTCATCCAGCCCGGGGAGTCGGCGGAGGTCGCGTTCCTCCTGGGCGAGGCGGCGGACGAGGACGCCGCGCGGGCCATCATCACGAAGTGCCGCGGGGCGGATGCGGTCGGCGCGGCGCTGGAGGAGGTGCGGGCGTTCTGGACGGGGATCGTGGATGGCGTGCAGGTGCGGACGCCGTCGCCGGAGCTGGACCTGATGGTGAACGGCTGGCTGGCGTACCAGAACCTGGCCTGCCGCGTGTGGGGCCGCACGGCGTTCTACCAGTCCGGCGGCGCGTTCGGTTTCCGCGACCAGCTGCAGGACTCGTCCGCGCTCGTCTACCTGCGCCCGGAGCTCACGCGGCAGCAGATCATCCTCCACGCGTCGCACCAGTTCGTGGAGGGCGACGTGCTGCACTGGTGGCATCCGCCGCTCAGCAAGGGCATCCGCACGCGCTTCGCGGACGACCTGCTCTGGCTTCCGTACATCACCGCGTTCTACGTCGCGTCCACGGGCGATGCCGGCGTGCTGGATGAGAGCGCTCCGTTCGTGACCGCCGCGCCGCTTCCCAAGGGTGAGGACGAGGTCTTCCTGTTCCCGGAGGATTCCGGCCAGCGCGCCAACGTTTACGAGCACTGCTGCCGCTCCATCGACCGTTCGCTCACCCGCGGCGCGCATCGCCTGCCGCTCATGGGCACGGGCGACTGGAACGACGGGATGAACCGCGTGGGGCGCGAAGGGCGCGGCGAGAGCGTGTGGCTGGGCTTCTTTCTGCACGGCATCCTGGACGACTTCATCCCCGTCTGCGAGGCGCGTGGGGATGCGGAGCGCGCGGAGCGGTACCGTTCCTATCGCGCCAGCCTGGCCGAGGCGCTGAATGCGGACGGCCAGGGATGGGACGGTGGATGGTATCGCCGCGCCTATTACGACAACGGTGCGCCCCTGGGCTCCGCCGCCAACGACGAGTGCCGCATCGACGCCATCGCGCAGTCGTGGGCCGTGCTCTCCGGGGTGGCGCCGGCGGAGCGCGCGGAACAGGCGCTGGATGCGCTCGAGCAGCACCTGGTGTCGGAGGACGAGGGCATCATCCGCCTTCTGACGCCCGCGTTCGACAAGACGCCGCACGACCCCGGCTACATCAAGGGATACCTGCCGGGCGTGCGCGAGAACGGCGGCCAGTACACGCACGCGGCGCTGTGGGCCGTGCGCGCGCTGGCGCAGGCGGGGCGCACCGAACGGGCAGCGCGCCTGCTGCAGATGATCAGCCCCGTGAGCCACGGCCGCACGCCGGAGGAGGTGGCCGTTTACCAGGCGGAGCCCTACGTGATCGCGGCGGACGTGTACGGCGTGGCGCCGCACGTGGGGCGCGGCGGCTGGACGTGGTACACGGGGTCGGCGGGGTGGATGTTCCGCGTGGCGCTGGAGTCCGTGCTGGGGATCACGCTCCGCGGCGGCGACGCGCTCTGCATCCGCCCCAGCGTTCCGCGCGACTGGCCGGGCTATGCCGTGCGCTACCGCCTTCCCGACGGCGCGACCACGTACGAGATCGCCGTCACCCGCGAGGACGGCGCCGGCATCCGGGCCTCGGACGGCGAGCGAGAGATCGAAGCGGCGGATGGGGGGCTGTGCATTCCGCTGTCCCGCGACGGAGGCGAGCATCGCATCGACGTGGTGTTGGGCCGCGACTTCGCGCCGGTGTATGTGCCGAGTTCTCCGAACGAGCCGGAGGTGGCGAAGGTCGTGGTCAGCGGGGATGGAGGAGCCGGTACCACGGCGGCGTAAGGCCCTCACACGGCCTCGCTTAGGCTCGTCCACCCTCTCCCGCAAACTGCGTGGGAGAGGGTATAGACTTCGACGGGCTCATCCGCGCGTGGGCAGGATTTCGTCCGACGCAGTTCTCCCCCTCCTGCCCCGCGAAGCGGGGGAGGGGCCGGGGGGAGGGGGCCCTCCGCCGGTGCACGAGCTCCGCCGGCGTGCACGGCCCATCTTACCTCCCCCCGGATTGGGGTAGGTCGCGAGGAATCGAGCGGGAGGGGGCGCCGCTGGATGCCCGCCGCCCCGACGGAAATGCAGTTCTCCTTCCCCCACGCCGTTTGTGGGGGAAGGGCCGGGGATGGGGGGCGCCCTGCTGCCGGAAAGAGCCCGAAGATGCGCATGGAGTTCGTGCGCGGCCGATCATCCATCAACCGAAACACCATGGCGAGCATCCAGCTGAACAACGTCCGCAAGGTGTACCGCGAGGGCACGTCGTTCGTGGCCGTGGACGGCGCCAGCTTTACGGTCGCGGACGGCGAGCTCATGGTGCTCGTGGGTCCGTCCGGCAGCGGCAAGAGCACGCTGCTGCGGATGATCGCCGGGCTGGAGAGCATCACCGGCGGCGACCTGCACATCGGCGAGTGGCGCGTGAACGACGTGGCGCCGCGCGATCGCGACATCGCCATGGTGTTCCAGAGCTACGCGCTGTATCCGCACATGAGCGTGCGCCAGAACCTGGGCTTTGCACTCAAGCTGGCCAAGTGCCCCAAGCCGGAGATCGAGCAGCGCGTCCACACGGCGTCGGGGGTGCTGGGGCTGGACGCCATCCTGGACCGCAAGCCGCGCCAGCTCAGCGGCGGGCAGCGGCAGCGGGTGGCGTTGGGCCGGGCCATCGTCCGCGACCCCGCCGTGTTCCTGTTCGACGAGCCGCTCTCCAACCTGGACGCCAAGCTGCGCGTGCAGATGCGCGCCGAGATCAGCGCGCTGCACCGCCGCCTGGGCGCCACCATGGTCTACGTGACGCACGACCAGGTGGAGGCGATGACGCTCGGCGACCGCATCGTCGTGCTGCACGAGGGCAAGATCCAGCAGATCGGCGCGCCGCTGCACCTGTACGACCACCCGGCCAACCGGTTCGTGGCCGGCTTCATCGGCAGCCCGGCCATGAACTTTTTCGAGGGGCGGATGGAGGGCGCGGAGTTCATCGCGGCCGGCGGCGCGTTCAGGCTGCCCATCGGCGCGCCGTGGAGCGACCGGTTGCGGCCGTACGCAGGCAAGCCGATCACGCTCGGCATTCGCCCCGAGAGCCTGTACGCGCCCCGCGGCCGTCCGGCGGATGCGCGGTCCGCCCCCGCCGCCTTCGTCGTGGAGGGCGTGGAGCCGCTGGGCAACGAGATCTTTGTGCACGCGCGTGCGGGCGACCACCGGCTGACGGCGCGCGTGGCCCCGCAGCCCCTCCCCGCGCCCGGCGAGCCGCTGGAACTGGGCTTCGACCTGGGCCGCCTGCACTTTTTCGATCCAGAGACCGATCGGTCGCTCACCCCGGAGCCACAGCCCGCGACGTGACGGCAGGCGCTGCGCGGGATCCGAAGGCCTCATCGCCGCGTCATGCGGAGTCCGTGCGCACACCCGCCCGGCGAATGAATCCGCGGCACTGAACCCGTGATGTCGGCCTTCGACAGGTCCGGAACGGGCCGGTGCCGTGGGATACGCCGGGCACGCGACAGCGTCTTTGCCGCTTTCTCCCCTCTCCGCGAGGAACGAGCGGGGAGGGGCCGGGGAGGGGCGCTCCGCTGCCGGCGCGATCCATCCTGCCGCAACGGAAGTTCTCCCCCTCCTGCCCGCGAAGCGGGGGAGGGGGCCGGGGGGAGGGGGCTCTCCGCCGGTGCACGGC
>DASQZE010000342.1:0-3979 GCA_035638875.1 Longimicrobium sp. | reverse complement strand
CCCATCACCCGCGACCAGACGGGGGTGGTGGGTCCGCCGGAGGGCCCCAGCGTGGCCGGATCGGCGCGGGTGAGGTCGGGGGAGATGCGCTCCCAGCTCTGCCCCTCGCTGGTGGTGCGCCACAGGTGCTGCGTGCCCGTGTACAGCGTGTTGGCATCATGCGGATCGAAGACGATGGGGAACGTCCACTGCACCCGTTCGCGCAGGTCTCCCGCGGACTGGCCCATGGGGTTCTCGGGCCACACGTTGACGGGCCGCGACTGCCCCGTGGATTGGTCGAAGCGGTCCAGCGCGCCACCGTAGCAGCCGGCGTAGTACAGGTCCGTGTTGCGCGGGTGGGGGGCCACGTAGCCCGATTCGCATCCGCCCGCCGCGAAGAAGTTGCGCCCGCCCGCGTTCAGGTGGTTCCATCCGCGGATGGGCACGCACACGGTGGTGTTGTCCTGCTGCCCGCCGCACACCATCCCCGGCTGGTGGGCGGTGATGGCCAGGCGGTAGATCTGCGCGGTGGGATAGTCCTGGTCCGTCCAGGTCTTGCCGCCGTTCACGCTCACGTTGCCGCCGCCGTCGTTGCCCTGCACCATTCGCTGGTTGTCGTCCGCGGCGATCCACAGGTCGTGGTTGTCGCCGTGGGGCACGCGGATGGCCGTGGGGAACGTCGCGCCGCCGTCATCGGAGCGGTGGAATCCCACGTTGAGTACGTAGACGCGGTCCTTCTCCCTGGGATCGGCCAGCAGGCGCGTGTAGTAAAAGGCGCGCTGCCGCAGCTTGCGCTCGCTGTTCACCCGCGTCCACGTCTCGCCGCGGTCGTCGGAGCGAAAGACGCCGCCGGAGTCGTGCTCCACGATGGCGTACACGCGCATCGAATCGACTGGGGAGACGGAAACGCCGATCTTGCCGATGAGCCCCTCCGCGGGCATCCCCGGCTTGCGCGTGAGCTCCGTCCACGTGGCGCCGCCGTCGCTGCTGCGGAACAGGCCGCTGCCGGCGCCGCCGCTGCTCATCCCCCACTGGTTGCGCCACGCCTCCCACAGCGCCGCGTACACCACGTCGGGGTTCTGCGGGTCGATGGACAGGTCCACGCCCCCCGTGCGGTCGTCGCGGTGCAGCACCTGGGTCCAGGTGGTGCCGCCGTCGGTGGTGCGGTAGATGCCGCGTTCGGCGCTGGGCCCGCTGTGCTCGCCGAACACGGCCGCGTACGCCACGTCGCAGTTGGCCGGGTGGACGCGGACGCGGGCGATGTTGCGTCCCGCCCGCAGCCCCACGTGCGTCCACGTCTTGCCCGCATCCGTGGACCTGTACAGCCCGTCGCCCGCCTGGATGTTGCCGCGGAGCTGCGTCTCGCCGGTGCCCAGGTACAGTACGTCGGGGTTGGACTGGCAGACTTCAACGGCGCCGATGGTGGCGCTGCCGATGTGCCCGTCCGTGACGGGGGTCCAAGTGGTGCCGCCGTCCGTCGTCTTCCACAGCCCGCCGCCCGTGGCGCCGAAGTAGTACTCCATGGGCCGGCTGGTGCTGCCCGCCACGGCGATGGAGCGCCCGCCGCGGTTGGGGCCCAGGTTGCGCCACGCCATCCCGCGGTAGCGCACGCTGTCGGGGTCCGGGGGCGTGTTGCGCTCCACCTGGGCCGCCAGCGGGGGTGCGGCCAGCAGGGCGAGCGCCACGACTGCACTGCGTAGTCGGTGCATGGGTCGGGATTTCCGGTGTGGATGGACGGGCGGCGCGGCCGGTGCGGGGGCACCGGCGCGCGCCCGGGCCGCCGCAGCTTTCTTGCCACGCGGGCCTTGCAGCCACGCACCGCGGGCGGTAGCGTCGCTGGGTGTATACGATATACGGCTGTCCTGACAACCTTTCGTCCCATGCCCCTTTCCACAAGCACCCGCTCGTTCGCCGCCCGGCCGGAGCGCCCCCCGCGGGACGGCTCGCGCCGCTGGGCACGGTGGATGTTCCACGCGCACCTGTGGCTGGGCATCGCCACCACGGGCATCGTGCTGGTCGTCTGCCTCACGGGCATCCTGCTGAACCACAAGCGCCCGCTGGGGCTCATGCCCGACGTGCCCAACGCGTCTCCCGGCACGCTGGCGCAGTCGCTGGGCGTCGCGGAGCTGGCGGCGCGGGCGGAGGGGGCCGTGGCGCCCGCGGTGGCCGCGTCGGGGATCGACCGGATGGACGTGCGGCCGGGGGACGGGTTGGTGAAGGTGCGGTTCGACGACCGCGACGTGCACGAGGTTACGGTGGACCTGGCCAGCGGGCGCGTGCTGCACGTGGGGCTGCGGAACGACGTGTTCCTGGAGAAGCTGCACTCGGGCGAGATCTTCGGCGGGCAAGGGGTGCTGCTGAGCGACCTGGCCGCGGTGTCGCTGGCCATCCTGCTCATCAGCGGATACTGGCTGTGGCTGTACCCGCGGAGCCGGTCGTGAGTCTTTCCTTGCTGGCGCTGCTGGCGGGGATGTTCATCGTCCCCATCGTGCTGCTGTGGCTGGGGCACCGGCTGCGGCGGCGGCCGGACCGGGCGCGCGGCGTGTTCTGGGGCGCCGTCATCGGCCACACGCTGGGGATGCTGGCCTCCGTCGCCGCCATGCACGTGCCCGCCGTGCCCTGGGCCGGCGGTGACGCGCGGACGATCATCGTCCACTGGGGGATGCTGATCGGCGCGATCGGCGGCGCCGCATTCGGGTGGATGATGGGTGCGCGGCGCGGGGAATCCCCACCCCGCCAGGGCTGAGCGTTTCCCGATGCACGGCCCTCCACCCAGGGCCGCCTTTTACGGATCGCGATCAGGTGGATCTGTGCCTGGGCGGATTTCCGTAACCGTGAGGCCAGTATGGTCTCCTGCAAAAAACGCGGATGGCCGTTCCCTCGCCGGCAGCAGCCGCTCTACCAAGGATCTCTGGCCTCCTGCACGACCCGCCGGCATCGCGTCCGGCCGTCGCGTCGCATCGCTCCCGCACAGGCGGCTTTGGACAACCCTGCCGTACCGGATGAGTGCCGTCGCGACGCCCGATCGCGGACCGGAGGCGCTCGGCACGGTGCATCAGGCCCCTGGTAGATCGGCTGCTGCCGGCACGGGGACGGGATCCGCGTTTTTCGGAAGAGGCATGACGGGCGTTCGGGGAGAGGCAGAACGAGCAGGATCGTGGCGTCGCAGGTGGGTGGATGGACTGGCACATCATCCACATGATCGCGATCTGTAAAATCGGCCCGTGCCGGAGTCTCGGATGGAAGACGGAATGGCAGCGTCTGGGGGCGGATGTTCGGCTTGCGTCGGGCAGAGCGAATGAATTCGCCGCAACGACCACACGAAGTCCGCCTGCGCGGACTGCCGGCTCCCGTCGCCTCGCGGCGAATCCCGTGAGGCCGGGTGCCGACGCCTCTCGGCTGGCCGGATCGCGGCGGAGTCGGCAGATTGGCACCGCATCCCATCCACCCCCTCTAGCCGCAGCGCACCCATGATCCGCCGCCTCTCCCTCGTCCTGACCGCCGCCCTGCTCGCGGGAACGCCGCTCGCAGCGCAGGACGCATCCACCGTGGCCACGCGGTACCGTGCTCAGGCCGACAGCCTGATCCGCGCCGCCACCGCCGACAGCGCCGCGTGGCTTCGCATCGCGGAGATGGTGGACCGCTTTGGCCCGCGCTTCAGCGGCACACCGGCGCTGGAGCAGGCCATCGACTGGACGGTGGAGCAGATGCGCGCGGACGGGCTGGAGAACGTGCACACCGAGCCCGTGATGGTGCCGCGCTGGGTACGCGGCGAAGAATCCGCCGAGCTGATCACCCCTCGCGCCGTGCGCCTGCACATGCTGGGGCTGGGCGGCAGCGTGGGCACGCCGCCGGCGGGGATCGAGGCCGAGGTGCTGGTGGTGGGCAGCTTCCAGGAGCTGCAGTCGCGCGCCGCCGAGGCCCGCGGCCGCATCGTGCTGTGGGACGTGCCGTTCACGACGTATGGCGAGACGGTGCAGTACCGCGGCCGCGGCGCGGT
>DASQZE010000341.1:0-2040 GCA_035638875.1 Longimicrobium sp. | reverse complement strand
GGCCGACATACGGATCCCGGTTGATCTTGCATATTCTATTTTGCAAGATTAGATTCAGGGCATGAAAATGGATGCCCAGCAGGACCGGATCGCCCGCCGGATCAAGGCGCTTCGCGAGCAGCAGGACGTGACGCAGGCTGCCCTGTCAGCGCAGGTCGGCTTCAACGACCGGCAGACGCTGGCCGCCATCGAGGCCGGGGAGCGGCGTGTCAGCCCCGAGGAGCTGGTCCGGCTCGCGCAGGCCCTGCGCGTCGATCTCGACACGTTGCTGGACCCGTACCGCCTGATCGGGGAAGGCGCGTTCAGCTTCCGTGCGAAGGAGGTCGAAGAGCCCGCCCTCGCTGCGTTCGAGGAGCGGGCGCGGCGCTGGATCGCGACGTATCGCGAGCTGGGGATGCAGGCCGGCGACGAGCCCCGGCGGCTCGGGCAGAAGCTGGAGCTGTATCCGTGGTCGACGTTCGAGGACGCATCCGCCAGCGCCGAGATGCTGTGGAAGCTGTGGGACCTTGGCGACGTGCCGGCCGAAGGGCTGGAGGAAGCCATCGAAACCCGGCTCGGCGCCCTCGTGCTCCACGTGGACGCGGCGGAGGGAATCTCCGGCGCCGCGTCGCAGCTGCCGGGGCTGCAGGCCATCCTGGTGAACCGGCGGGAGCCGCAGGGGCGGCGCTCGTTCGACCTCGCCCACGAACTGTTCCACCTGCTCACCTGGGATGCGATGCCTCCGCGGCGCGTGGAGCCGCTGGAGGTAAAGGCGGCCAAGGGGAACCGCGTGGAGCAGATGGCGGAGAGCTTTGCCGCGGCGCTGCTCATGCCCGCGCCCGTCGTGGCCGCGCGTTGGGCGGAGCGGGGCGGGGAGGCTCTGCCCCTGTGGATGAGCCGGACGGCCGCCGCCTTCCGGGTGAGCGTGCCGGCCTTGCAGTGGCGCCTGGTGAACCTGGGGCGCCTCTCCAGGGCGGAGCTTCAGGAGATAGGTGCCGTCCCGCGGCAGCCGGCCTCGGGCGCGCAGCCGACGATGCCCCTGCTCTTCAGCCGCAGGTTCGTGGAGCGCGTGGCGGATGCGGTGGAGGCCGGGCGGCTGTCGCTGCGGCGCGCCGCCGGCCTGCTGGGCCTGTCGATGGCCGAACTGGCGGAGCTGTGTGCCTCGCACGGGTGCCGGCTCTCGTACGAGCTGCCTGCGTAGGCCGCGTGCTGCTACAGGGAATCGCGCGGCACGAGACGATCGTGCTGGTGGACACGAACGTGGTCCTCGAAGCCGTCCGGACGCGGTGCTGGAACGCCGTTACGGGCGGATTGCGCGTGGAAACCGTCGAGGAATGCCGGGACGAGGCGTTGCGCGGGGATCGCGGGCGGCCCGGCTACCAGCCGGTGAGCGAACAGGATCTCGCCCGCATAAGGGCCGTGCACCCGGTCAGCGCGCTGGAGCGGGCGACGTTCGCGATGGCGTATCCCGAGGCGCAGAACATGGATGCGGGTGAGCGGGACCTGTTCGCCCACGTGTTCGGCCGGGTCGCGCGGGGGGATGCTGTCTGGATCCTGTGCTCGTCCGACAAGGCCTGCGTTCGCGCCTCGGTCGCGCTCGGTTGGCACGAGCGTATGCATTCCCTCGCCATGCTCGCGGCTGCCGTGGGCGCCACTCCGAGGCCGCCGCTCCTGGATCACCACAGCGAGCGGTGGCTGTCGAACCTGCGTACGGAGTACCTGCTGAAGCCGTGAAGCCGTGGAAGGACGGATCCAAGAAAGGATTGCACGCAGAGCGTGAAGCTCCGTGAATACCGAATCCGCGAAAGAATACTCCTCACGCGAGGCGCGGAGAACACGGAGGGAGGTTCTCCGCGTCCTCCGCGGAAGGCCCGCTGTTCACCGGATTTGGTATCAGATCAGGACTCGGGTCCAGGTCACGTCACCGTTTCCCCGTTTGCGACCGCAGCAAGCCCGAACCACGCGACGAGTGCCGCATCGACGGCCGCGATCGTGTCTTCGTCCACGACGATGCTCGTGAGCTGCATGAAGTGACCCGGCGTCCGGGGGCGGCCCGTCTCA
>DASQZE010000340.1:0-1719 GCA_035638875.1 Longimicrobium sp. | reverse complement strand
CCCGGCAGACGGCCCTGGGTGCGGCGCTGCTCGCGCTCCCGTTCCTTTCACCCGTGAGCCTGGGCCCCATCACCACGCCGGTGAGCCTGCTCATCGCGCTGCTGGGATTCCGGCTGATGCGCCAGCGGGACGACCTGCCGGTTCCCAAGCGGCTGCTGCGCGTACAGGTGCCGCGCAAGGTGCACGCGGTGATGGGCACCATGCTGAACCGCGTCTCGCACTGGGCGGACCGCGGACGCGGGGCGCGCAGGTCGCCGTGGGTGCGCGGCGCGGCCGGCCGGCGGCTCTGCGGCGCGGGGGTGCTGGCGGGCGCGCTGCTGCTGGCCGTGCCCGTACCGCTGCTGCCGCTGACCAACACGCTCCCCGCCGCCGCCATCATCCTCTTCGTCCTGGGGTGGACCAACCAGGACCTTCGCCTCACGCGCTACGGGATGGGTGCCGTGGCGGGCGCGGTCCTGCTCTTCGCGGCGCTGGGCGTCGCGGCGGGGACGGTGGGATGGGCCGCCATGCGGGCGGTGCTTCCGGGCTGATCGCGAGCGAGAGGCACGGGACCACTGGCGCCGGCCGATGGCGCAGGCGGAGTACGACGACAGACCGCACCACCTCTGGCGCTTCGATCCAGAGCAAGCGTACTGCGGCCGGTTCAGATGATGGACGAAGCGAGGAAGCGGTGGAGGGCCAGCGGGCTCTCCACCGCTCTTTCGTTGGCTGGATCAGCATTCCGCGAGCAGCCCATCGACTGGGAGATCGCAGGCAATCCGTAGCTCCAAATGAGACGCACCGATGGGTGAGCAAAGAGCGGTGGGAGCGCGCGCCTGAGGGCAAGCACCAGCACGTAGGTCCCAGCTCCAGGCATGCAGAAAACCTTATCTATTCGTGCTAGTCTCCGGAGCACGCGTGTCGCAGACGGGCGAGGAGGTGAAGCCGAACCGTGCGCCCCAGCCATCTATTTTTTCTCTTGCATACCTATGAAAAGACATTTAATGTGTTATTTCCGGCTCACCTCTCCCTCTTGCGACTGAGAAAGGAAGGCAGGCGATGAGAATCCCGATCTTTCGTTCGCTCGCGGCAATCATTGTAACAGGAGCCGTCGCGGCGGGGTGCCGCGACATGCCGATCACGGCCTCCCCGCCGGAAGCCACACGCGTATCCCCCGCGCCGCTGCTCACGGCAGCGTCTGGCAAGGGCATCCGCGACCGATACATCGTCGTCTTCCACGACCGCACGCCGGACGCGCCGGGGCTCGCGTCGCGGCTGGTGTCGTCCCACGGCGGCACGCTCCACCACACGTACCGCAGCGCCCTGCGCGGTTTCGCGGCGACGCTCCCGCCCGCCGCCGTCCACGCGCTGCGCCGGAACCCCAACGTGGCGTACATAGAGCAGGACGGCATCGCGACGGCCACCACCACGCAGTACAGCGCCCCATGGGGGCTGGACCGCATTGACCAGACGCTGGACGGCGCTTACACCTACACGGCAACGGGCAGCGGCGTGCGGATCTACGTGCTGGACACCGGGATCCGGTACGATCACGTGGACTTTGGCGGGCGCGCCACCGCCGGGTACGACGCGTACGGTGGCACTGGCGCGGACTGCAACGGCCACGGCACCCACGTGGCCGGAACCGCGGCGGGGAGCACGTACGGCGTGGCCAAGAGTGCCGCGCTGGTCTCCGTGCGGGTACTGGACTGCAACGGCTCCGGGACGTGGAGCGGCGTC
>DASQZE010000339.1:0-5437 GCA_035638875.1 Longimicrobium sp. | reverse complement strand
CCGAGCTCGTGGCCGCACTGGATGCCCTGCGCGACGACGAGGCCGTGCGCGTGCTCGTCGTCACCGGCGCGGGGGACAAGGCGTTCGTGGCCGGCGCGGACATTGGCGAGTTCGCCGGGCGCACGCCCCTGGAGCAGCGGGCCACCATGACGGGGCGCCGCGTGTTCGACGAGATCGCGGCGTTCCCCAAGCCCGTGATCGCCATGATCAACGGCTTTTGCCTGGGCGGCGGATGCGAGCTGGCGCTGGCGTGCGATGTCCGCATCGCCGCGGACACCGCGAAGCTGGGGCAGCCGGAGATCAACCTGGGGATCATCCCCGGCGGCGGGGGCACGCAGCGGCTGCCGCGCGTGGTGGGGATGGGCCAGGCCATGCGCCTCGTCCTTTCCGGCGAATTGATCGACGCGGCCGAGGCGCTGCGCATTGGCCTGGCGGACGTGGTGCACCCGGCGGCCGAGCTGCGCGAGCGGACGATGGAGTTCGCGCGGGGGATGGCGGGCAAGTCGCCCGTGGCGCTGCGGATGGCCAAGTCCGCCGTGCGCGCCGCCGCCGAGATGCCTCTCGCTGCCGGGCTGCAGTACGAGACGGAGCTGTTCGTCACCTGCTTCGCCAGCGACGACAAGCGCGAGGGCGTCGCCGCGTTCCTGGAAAAGCGCCCGGCGGAGTTCACGGGGCGCTGAACCCCGCATCCTCATCAGCCGCAGCAGCAACTCGCAACTCTCCCGCGGCCGGCTTCGTCGAGGATGCCGGCCGCCGGGCACATCCGCCCCCGCGGCCCGCCACGCTCCCCCGCCCCGTTCAGCCATGCGCACGAGAGCCCTGCGTCCCCTTCTCTGCCTCTCGCTCACGGTGCTGTCGCTGTCCGCCTGCAATGCGGCGGCCGGCACGGAGGCGGCGGAGCAGGCCGTCGCGCGGCACCACGAGCTGTACAACGCGCAGCGGTTCGAGGTCATTTACCATGTGGCTGACGCGGAGTTGAAGCAGGCGGTACCCGGCGCGGGGCAGTTCGCCTCCGTGGCGCAGGACTTCTACCGCAAGCTCGGGCGTCGTCCAGCAGCAAGCGGGCGGGATTCAACCTGGCGGTGACCACCAGTGGAGGTACCCGCGTCACGCTTTTGTACGAGACGCAGTTCGAACGCGGCGCCGGGACGGAGGAGTTCGTGTACCGCATCCGCGGCGGCAAGGCGGGCCTGGTGCGCTGGAAGGTGAACTCGCCCGTGTTCCTGCAGGACGCGGCGGATTCCGCGGCCAGGCGCACGGTGTCGCCGCCGTCCTCCGCCGCGGCGGGTAACGGGACGGGCGGTTGATGGAAGCCTACGAGGCCGGGAGCACGCGCTCCCGGCCTCGTTCGTTCGTCCAGCCGAGGACGGCCGCCGCGAATCAGCCCACGGCCATGGAGCCGTCGCTGAACTTGCGCGCGTGCTCGCCCACGACGGGCAGCTCCCACTCGCGACCCTGGTACGCCTGGAACATCAGGGCCAGCCACAGCGCCAGGCACGCCAGGCCAAAGACCATCGCCAGCCCCAGGGCGAACAGCCAGCCGATGAACGGGATGCGCGAGAGCACGGCATTGAAGACGTTCAGCACCACGTTCACCACGATCAGCGCGAGCCACACCAGCGTGGACTGCATGGCGTGAAAGCGCACGAACCGGCTCTGCTTCTCCATCAGCACGAAGAAAATGCCGGTGATGGGCCCAAGCACGTACGCCAGCGCGCCGGCGACGTTGGGGGCAAGACCGGTGCTGGAAGGGGTGTGCGGGTCGGACATGGGGCGCCTCGAGGTCAGGAGGGACGGCGGGAGGGCCGAACGACGGCCAACCAGTACGGTAGTGTCCTGTACGCAGCAGATCAACGCTGGGATTCACAAGGGATTACCCGCCCCAGGCTGGCCTGGCGAGTGGCTCCAGCGGATGAACGCGACGTTCCCCGGCGGGGGAGTCCGGGAGATTGTCCGGCGGTTGCGGAGGCTCCGGGCTCGCCCGTAGTTTTCGGCGTGCCGCGGCGGATGGTGATCGATCCCGCGGCCGCCTCCATCCGCTCTCCCACCGTACGCGCACGCGCCCGCCGCGGTCCGCACCCCAACCGAAGAACCAGCCCCATGCTCGAGACCTTTACGCTCGAAACGTTTCAGCCGCACGTGGGCGCGCTGTTCCACATCGTCGTGGACGAGGAGAACCGCGTGCCCACCAAGCTCACCGAGGTGCATCCCTGGGGTCCGGGTGCAGCCGCGGGGCGCGACCGGGTGCCGTTCTCGCTCGTCTTCCACACCGTACCGCAGGCGCCCGTGCTCCCACAGCAGATCTACCGCGTGGAGAGCGAGGCGATGGATGCCATGGAATTGTTCCTGGCCCCCATCGGCCCCGACGAACGCGGCATGCGCTACGAGGCCGTGTTCACCTGAGGGATTGCGAGGCGGATGTGAAGGAAGGCCGGGGGAGATGACTCCCCCGGCCTTCTTCGTAGCTTCGCTATCGCAGCTTAGAGGGAGGGCTGCGCGCAGTTGGCGCTGTTGTTGAACGTTGGTGCCCCGGACACGCTGCCCGTTCCCACGGTGTTCACCGCGGTAATCTCCGGCCCCGTGACCACGGCCGAACCCGGCCCCTCGACCAGGAACACACCGCTACCAGCGGCAACGAGTTCAAAGAGGCTCGCTGCGGAATCCAGAGTGTTATTGCGAACGTCCAGGCACACCTGCCCATTCAGCCCGCTGACCGTCTCCGTCCGGAACCGGCCCGCCGTAATGGCGGCGTTGCTGTTCCCGATCGTGTTGCCCAGCACGGTGGCGCTCACCGACGAGGCCGAGCCGATGGAGCGGATGTGCAGCGCCGAGTTGCTGCCGGTCGTGGAGGTGTTCACGATCGACGGGTTCGCCAGCACCTCCACCTTCATGGCGCTGGAGGCCTGCGCCTCGATCTCCACCGCCCGCCGGTTGGACCGGGCCACCGGCGCGGCCTGCGTGCCGATCACGTTGTTCTGAATGCGGACGTTCACATCATTGGCCTGGTTCCGGCTGGAGACCAGGATCCCCTGCCGCCACAAGTTGGTGAGCGTGTTGTTCTCGATCAGCAACCGGTGGGACACGCCGCCCACGCTGTTGTCCAGCGCCACGCGGATGCCGACGTAGCCCAGCTGGGTCACCAGCGATCCCGTGCCGATGTTGCGGATGGTGTTGCCCACGATTGACCCACCCGCCGTGGTAGAACCCAGCTGCGCGGCATCGAATGCATTCAGGTTCACCACGCCGGCGATGGCGCTGGCCTTGGCGACGTTGTCGAATAGGTTGTCCTGGATGGTGTAATCCAGCGTGGCGCTCTGCACCGCCGACAGCTCCAGGTTGTTGATCCCGCCCGGCGCCGCATCCACGAACCGCGAATCACGGACGACGACGGCGACATCGGAGGTGCCTCCCGACGAAACCGCGACGGCGCTGCCGAAGAGGTTGGTGAACTCGCTGGGGAAGCCATCGCTCGTGTTGCTGTCGCGGATGGAGAACGCGATCGCGGAGTTGCCGAGGCCAGAAACGGACACCGCGGCGGTGCCATCGAGCTTGTTCTTGACCCGAGTACCATCCAGCGTCAACGATCCGCCGACACTGGTGTTCTCCAGCCGTACGGCGTACGTGCCCGCGTTGGCGGCGCCCTGGTAGTCGATCTCGCTGCGCTCCACCACGGCCGCGCCGGAGTAGTTCGTGGCGACGATGCCGCTGGCGCCCGGCAGCACCTTCATCAAGCCCAGGTGCACGGTACCAGACCCCGTCAGCAGCACCGCATGACCGCTCGTGCCCTGGACCACACCGCCAGATCCGGCCACCGCACCAGTGCCGGTCACCTGGAAGCCTGCGCCACCCAGGTTCTCGATCACGATGGCGTTCGTGCCGCCCGTGGCGGAGACGCTCTGGAACGAGATGCCGCTCGCTGCACTGCCGACCCCGTCCAGACGCACGGCCGTCCCACCGGCGCTCGCGAGGGTGTTCCCCGCCCCGGTCACCGTCACCGTTCCGCCGCCCGTCGCCTCGAAGGCCGTGCCCGTGGTCGTCGAGACCGCCAGCCCGCCGCCGGCGAACGAGACGGTGGCGCCACCGTTGTTCACCAGCCGCACCCCGGGGTTGCTGCCGGTCGACAGCGTCTTGCTGGCGCCCGTGAAGGCCACGGTGCCGCCGGAGCCGTTCTGCACGGCGATGCCGCTCCCCGTCGACGCGATGGTGCCGTCGAAGGTCAGCGCGCCGCCCGTGCGGTTGGCCACGAACACGGCCAGCGGGCCCGTCGCCACCACGTCGCCGCCGTAGGTGAACACGCCGTCGCCGCCCGTCACGTCCACGCCGGCCGTCGCGGCGCCGGTGATGGTGCCCTCCGCGGCCGAGAAGCTGCCGCCGATCCCCAGCAGGCGGATGCCCGCCCCCGGGCTGCCGCTGGACGACAGCGCCTCGAACGAACCGAACACGTCTCCCGACGCGAGGTCCAGCGCCGGGCCGCCGTTGGCTGCCACGGACAAGGAACCCACCGTCAGCGTACCGAAGCCGGTCCCCGCGATCCCCGCGCCGCCCGTGGAGGCGACGTCCAGGCCCTGCACCACGTTGCCGGTGGAGATCTGCACCGTCGAGCCCGCATCCGTCCGCGTCACCGTCGGCGCGGAGCCGGCGGCCAGCAGCACCACCGTCTGCCCGTTCAGCGTGGCCGTCACGTTCGCGGGCACCCCCTGCCCCGTGAGCGACTGGCCCGCCTTCAGCACGATCCCTTCATCGTAGCCAGCCGTCGTGCCGTTGCCGGAGCGCACGAAGATGGTCTCGCCCGCTGCCGACGCGCCCTCCGCAGCCTTTAGCGCGGTGAACGGCGATGCGTCGCGCCCGTCGCCCGGCGCGGCGGCCGCGTTGTCCACGTACCACACGCGGTAGGCGGAAACCACCGTCACCGTGCCGGTCGCGGAATCGGTCCCGTCCGTGACCGTGTACTGGAAGCTGTCCTGCCCCATGAAGCCGGCCGCGCTCAGGTAAGTAAAGCTACCGTCCGCGTTCAGCGTCACCGTGCCGCCGGCCGCCGTGGGATAGGTCCCCGCGACGACGGAAAGCGGGTTCGCTTCGCCGTCCGTGTCGTTGGCCAGCACGCCCGGCGCGGCCACCGGCACGCTCACGTTGCCGATCGCATCGAAGGTATCGGGGTTGGCGACCGGCGGGGTGTTGGGATTGAAGACGACCAGCGTCGCGCTCCCCGAGGCCGCCTGCGAGGTGGCGGTGATGGTCGCCAGCCCCACGGCCACACCCGTCGCGAGCCCGCTCGCATCCACCGTGGCCACGCCCGGGTTTGACGACGACCAGGTGACCGTGGGGCTGGCGACCGGGTTGCCGTGCAGGTCCAGCACGGTGGCCGTGAACTGCTGTGTCCCGCCGACGGGGACGGCGGCAGAATCAGGCGTCACGATCACCTGCCCAACGATGCCTG
>DASQZE010000338.1:0-9327 GCA_035638875.1 Longimicrobium sp. | reverse complement strand
CAGCCAGAGCGCGAAGTTGCCCAGGTGCAGGCGCAGCAGGAACTCGCGCTCGCCGCGGGCCTGCTGCAGCGCGGCCAGGATGTCGGCCATGTAGTGGAACGGCTCGCCCTGGCCGCCGTCCACGCGGTGCGCCTTGCCGGCCATGGCGAACTCCAGCAGCACCGCCGCCGTGTAGTCCGCCAGCTGTCGGTCGTGGATCTCGCGCTGCATGAGCGCGTGGCGCACCATCACGTAGAACACCAGCGGCGCCGGTGCCATGCTGATGCGCTCGCCGCGGACCAGCGCCCGCAGCACGGCCGCGTCGTCCAGCAGCGCATCCAGCCCCTGCTCCCGCAGCCGTCCCTCGCCCCCCGGCCCGGCGATCGACACCAGCAGCTCCGCCTCGCGGCGGCCGAACGACGCCCGCACATTCGGTTTGATCATACGTTCCTCCCTGGAGTGCCAGTCGGTCCGCATTGCTCTACCAGCGCGCCCCACCCCGAAGTTCCACGCGTTCTTCGCGAAGGGGCTATCGTCCCGCGGCGGGAAAGCGCATGCGGAATGCCGGAACATCAGTATCCACCCCGCCGCTGCGTCCGGCGCCACGGCGGATGGGTATCCGCCGCCTCCGGTCCTCCGTTTGCATCGCGGCGGGCCCGTGCACTCCGCGTACTTGTACCGGTGATTCGCATCCGCCGCGACCGGAATCCGCCCGAGACCGCATCCGCCCATGAAATCGCTTCCCCCGTCCTGGCAGCCGCACGTGGGCGCCGAGCTGAACGAGCCGTACTTCACGAAGCTGCGCGCGTTCGTGGACGACGAGCGCCGCCGGGCGACCGTGTATCCGCCGGAGGGCGAGGTGTTCACGGCGCTGGAGCGCACGCCGTTCGAGAAGGTGAAGGTGATGATCCTGGGGCAGGACCCGTATCACGGCCCCGGGCAGGCGCACGGGCTGGCGTTCTCCGTGCGGCCCGGCGTGCGCCCGCCGCCGTCGCTGGCCAACATCTACAGGGAGCTGCGCGACGAGATGGGCTGCCCCGTCCCCAGGCATGGTTGCCTGTTTTCGTGGGCAGATCAAGGGGTGCTGCTGCTGAACGCCGTGCTCACCGTACGCGACGGCGAGCCCAACTCCCACAAGGCCAAGGGATGGGAGAAGTTCACGGATGCCGTGATCCGCGCCCTGGCGGCGCGCGCGGATCCGGTCGTCTTCGTGCTGTGGGGCGGGTACGCGGCCAAAAAGGAGGCGCTCATCGGCGCCCCGCACTTCATCCACAGGTCCGCGCACCCCTCGCCGCTCTCGGCCAGCCGCGGCTTCTTCGGGAGCACGCCGTTCAGCATCATCAACCGCGAGCTGGAGCGCGCGGGCAAGGCGCCCGTGGAGTGGTGCATCCCGGACCGGTGAGTCGTGAGGCAGGCGCGGACGGCGGATGAGGCTCGTAAGCGAGGCGGGCCTCCCGGCCGGGCGAATGAATTCGCGGCTCCGAAAACGTGATGTCGGTCTTCGCCGACGGCTCGTGCCGCGCGAGGTGTGAGTGCACCGGGGCACACACCGAGCTGCTGTTCCCGCGGTTGAAGCCCTGTTCGCGAGCGTAGCGAGCCGCGACAGGGCTTACCGCTTTCCCAGCGGCGGATTCATCCGCTCAGTCCCTCCTCGATACCCGCTCGGCCTCCTCAACCTCGTCTGGTTCCCGCCCCACCTCCCCCGTCTACTCCGCTTGGATGCCCGCTGAGCCGGCATTTCTCCTGATCATCCGCCGTTGTGCTCATCCGTTGGAGCCCCACCCCCACCATCGCTCCGGCCATTGCAGGACGCCTCCCGCATCCTCCGCGTCACGCGTCGGAATTCGTTGTCAGAAAATCGCCGGTCAGAAGGCGGGCGAGTGGTGCGTTGCCTTAGTGGAAGGGCGCCGGGCACGGTGGAACACTCGCCCGGCAGCGAACGTAGGACGGCATGGGGCCGCGCCGGACGTTCGCTTCCGCCGGCGCCCCCCGCAGCACCCACCGGCCGCTAGGCCGCGTACCCCGCAGCAGGAGGAAGCCCCATGTTCAAGGTCCTGGAAGGCCGCAAGCGCCGCGTCATGAGCCCCGCCGCGATGGTCGGATCCGTCGCCGCGCACCTCCTCCTGCTGGGCGGCGTGGTCTACGCCGCCGCCAACGACACCGGCCCGACCGAATACGTGGATGGGGAGATCGAGCTGTTCCCGAACCTGCCCACGGAGCCGCCTCCGCCGGCACCGGTAATCGAGGCCCCGCCGCCGCCCGCGCCGGAGCAGCCGGCCGCGCCCGACGACCCCGCCCCGGTGCCCGGCGAGCGCCTGGATCTCGTGCCGCCGGACGAGGCGCCGGACGGGGTGCAGGAAGAGCTGCCGGGGGTCAAGCCCGTGGATCCCAAGGATTTCGGCGATGGGCCCACGGGCGACGTGATCGGTCCGCGGCCCGTGACCCCCATGCCGCCCACGGGGAACACGGTGGTTGCGCCGGTGGAGGACTATGTGCCGGATGCAGCCAGCGTGGAGGTGCAGCCTCTGCTGAACCGCGACGGCCTGCCGCGCACCATGGAGCGCTACTACCCGACGGTGCTGCGCGACAGCCGCGTGGCGGGGCGCGTGGTGGTGGAGCTGATCGTGAACGAGGACGGCCGGGTGCGCGACGGCTCGGCGCGCGTGACGGAGACGACGCACCCCGCATTCGCCGAGGCGACGCTGCGCGCGGTGGAGCGGTTCCGGTTCCGGCCGGCGAAGATGGGCGGCCAGCCGGTGGCCGTGCGCGTGACCATCCCGATCAACTGGACGGTTCCGCGGTAAGCCTGACCTGACGGACATCGGTGGATGAATGAGGGGCTCCGGACGCAGTCGGTCCGGAGCCCTTGTCGTGTACACCCGGGCTATCAGCGATCGCGGAGATCGCGCTGAGCGGCTGAAGCCGCCGCTGGGAAAGCCATAAGCCCCGTCTCGGCTCGCTTGCGCTCGCCGAACGGGGCTTCAACGGCTCGAACTTCGCTCCGGTGCACTCACTTCAATGCGGCACGAGCCGTCGGCCAAGGCCGACATCACGTTTTTGGTGCCGCGAATTCATTTGCCTGGCCGGGGGGCCGGCCCATCTGCCGGTGGTATCCCGGGCGTTCCACCCATTCCCTCCGCCGTCTTCCCGACGCCTTTCGCCGTCTCCGCTTTTTCCGCGTGCGCGTCCACGACCGTGCGCAGCAGCGTGGCGCCCAGGATGAGGCCGCCGCCGGCCAGGGACCAGGGGCCGGGCGTCTCGCCGTGCACCATCCACGACCATACGGGGTTCAGCGCCGGCTCCAGCAGCAGCAGCACCGACGCCTCCAGCCCCGGCACGTGGCGAATGCCGGACGTCAGCAGCACGTACGCCGCGCCAATCTGGAACACGCCCAGGTAGCCGATCGTCATCCAGTCCGCCGTGCCGGCGCCGGCCACCGGGAACGCCATGGGCGCGCAGGCCAGGAACACGATCACGTTGCCCGCCACCACCGTGGGCAGCGCGGAGCTCTCGCCGCCGGCGCGGTTTTCCATCCACCGCATCCCCACCAGCGTGAGCGCCCACGTGAATCCGCTCGCCGCCGCCAGCACGTTGCCCAGCACCGGGTTCGCGGCGGTCTGCGACGTGGGGGGCGTGGTGCCCAACACCACGAGCGCCAGGCCCACGGCCACGGGCGCCATGAATGCCAGGTCGCGCCGGCTCACCCGCTCGCGCAGCAGGAGCGGCCCCAGCAGCAGCATGTACAGCGGCGCCGTGGCCTGCAGAAAGATGGCGTTGGCCGACGTGGTGAGCTTGTTGGCCGTGACGAACAGGATGAACGTGACGGCGGCGGTGATGCCCACGGGCACCACGTGCCACGTCCACCCGCGGCGCGCGGCCGGCAGCAGCAGAAAGAGGGCGAGCCCCGCCACGGCAGACCGGAACCCCGCGACCTGCCACGCCGTGAGATCCGTGGCCTTTACGGCGGCCCCGCCGGTGGAAAACAACAGCGCGGCACCCAGCAGCTGCAGCCGGTGCCTGGTTTGGTTTCCCAACGATCCTCGGTGGGCGGGGGTGGATGCAGTTCGGGCGCGGAAGGATGCCGCCGCCTCCGCCCCCCGGCAAGGCGCTCCCCTCCCCCGCACGTTCCTTTCTGCCGCACATCCGCACTCACGCACTCATGCACTTTCGCACTTTCGCACTTTCGCACTTTCGCACTTTCGCACTTTCGCACTTTCGCACTTTCGCACTTCCCCCGGCACACAGTCTGCGCATGCCCCTCCCGAACACTGGACAAACCTTATCGGGAGAACGCAGGATGGCGCAGGACACCAACCACTCGCCCCACGACGCCACGCCGGCCTCGACGGAAAAGAAGGTCGAGCAGCTGTACGGGCTGGTGGAGGGGATCGAGATCGCGATGCTCACCACTCGCCGCATGGACGGCCACCTGGTCTCGCGTCCCATGGCCACGCAGGCGCGGACGTCCGGCGCGGACCTGTGGTTCGTGACGGACGGCGAGACGGACAAGCTCGACGAGCTGCAGCACGACACGCACGTGAACGTCTCCTACTACCGCGACAAGTCGCGCGAGTGGGTGAGCGTCAGCGGCACGGCGCGCGTGGTAAAGGACCGCGCCAGGATCCACGAGCTGTACCGGCCGGACTGGAAGGCCTGGTTCCCCGACGACGGCCCCGGCCGCGACGGTGGGCCCGACGACCCGCGCCTGGCGCTCATCGCCGTGGACGCGCACTCCGTGGTCTACATGGTGAGCAACACGCCGCGCCCCGTGGTGCTCTTCGAGGTGGTGAAGGGGATGATCACCGGCACCCAGCCCAATGTAGGCGAGACGCACATCCTGAGCGGCAGCGAGATCCACGGCGCGGGCAACCGCTGATCCGCTGGTCCGCCGATCCGTCGGACGGAATCGGAAGGGAACGGCGGGGCGCGCGGGAGCCCCGCCGTTTTCGCGCCCGCGGACGCTGTCTCGTAACCATCTGTTTCTACCGTCCGGAACGGGCCGCCGCAATCACATGTTCTGCCGAACCGAAAGCAGCATAAACAGTTACCTCGTGTACAAAACGGTTCGTCCAGGTGCACCGCCCTGTGCACCAGAACGGTGCGGCGTGCATCGCTTCGTGCCCTGCCGTGCAAAGTGGACAAAAAGGTAAACCATTCTCCTGCAACGATTTGCATGCTGAAACGGCATCGGCGGAAAACGGTCCACCCCTTGCCTTTATGAGAGCCGCAACCGCAGAACGAAACGCTTCCATTTGCTGGTGAAGCCGCGCTTCCCCTGCTGCCCGGATCGACTCGTTCCATATCAGTACCCCACGCAGGGAGACGCACATGTCCCGTTACCGCCTGTCCGCCGCCGCGATGCTCGCGCTGGCCACCGCCGCCTGCTCCGACTCTGCCTCGGCGCCCGAGACCGCGCTCATCCCGCTGCCGATGGAGCAGCGCTCGGCCGTGGACGAAGTCGTGCCCGGCGAGATCCTGGTGCAGATGAAGGACGGCATCGACCTGTCGGTGCTCACGCCCCGTGGCAGCGGCGTGCGGTTCGACCGCTCCGTGGCCGGCGGCCGCATGGGCGTGCTGGGCGTGACGCGCGGCACCGAGCGCGCCGAGGCGGCCCGCATTGCCGCCGACCCCCGCGTGGAGTTCGCCGAGCCCAACTACATCCGCCATCTGCAGGCCATCGATCCCCGCGTGTGGGCCCTGTTCAATCCGGGCGGCATGCGCGCCTCGTTCACCGACGGCACGGGCTTTCTGCCCACCACGTACAGCTCCACGCTGGACGCGGACGTGGACGGCATCGAGGGCATTGGCGCGGGCGGCTCGCCCGTGGTCATCGGCAGCCTGGACAGCGGCGTGGACAGCGACCACCCCGAGTTCGCCGGCCGCATCATCCTGGGCAAGGACTGGGTCAACAACGACGCCAGCCCCGAGGACGACAACGGCCACGGCACGCACACCATCGGCACCATGATCGGCAACACCGTGGGCATCGCGGGTGTCACGGGCGCCGGCAGCAACGTCAGGGTGCACGTGCAGAAGGTCTGCAACAGCACGGGCGGCTGCTACACGTCGGCCATCGTGAACGCCATCTACGCCGCGGCCGACTACCCGGGCATGGTGGCCATGAACCTGTCGCTGGGCGGCACCACCATCTCGCGCTCCGAGAAGCAGGCGCTGTCCTACGCCGCCGGCAAGAACGTGCTCGTGATCGCGGCGGCCGGCAACTCGGCCACCAGCCGGGTGGGCTGCCCCGCCTGCGACGCCAACGCCGTCTCGGTCTCGGCGACCACGTGGAGTGACGGACTGGCCGTGTACTCGCAGTACGGCAGCGGGCTCGACATCTCCGCCCCCGGCGGCGAGCTGTACAGCAACACCACCGACGAGATGGGCATCTACAGCACGTACCTGAACGGCGGCTACGCCTTCCTGCAGGGCACCTCCATGGCCACGCCGCAGGTGACGGGCGCGGCGGGCGTGGTGGCCAGCAAGACGGGCCTGCGCGGCACCGCGCTCCGCAACCGCCTGCAGAGCACGGCCGACGACATCGGCGCCGCCGGGGTCGACACCAGGTTCGGCAACGGCCGCCTGAACGTGTACCGCGCCATCACCGGCAGCTCGCTGGGCGCCGGCCTGTAAGTCCGCCGGATCGCCTGAGCAATCGGGCGTTGGACGGAAAGCAGGACCGGGGCCCCTCCACCACGGAGGGGCCCCGGTTCGTTTGTGGTTTGCGGGAATGGCGGCGACGGCGGGTGATGATGATCGGCTGCGGACAATGACGATGACGGACTGTGGACGACGGGCTGTGGACGATAACTGCGGACAGCGCGGTTTGGGCGTGTCCCCCGCAGGCGGGGGCCGGGCTGCGCGCGCAGTAGGGCACGATACAACTGTGCCCAACTGCGCCGAGACCCCGGAGCAGGCCGGCACGATACTGCTGTGCCGTCCTGCTCCGGGGTCTCGGCCCTGCGGGCGCGCATCCCTCACGCAACGGCAACCGGTCCGCCGTCCCCCGGCGAGACCCTCACCCCCCGGCCCAACCAGGCATTCCTGCGTCACGTCGTTCTCCCCCTCTCCGCGAGGAACGAGCGGGGAGGGGGCCGGGGGGAGGGGCGCCCTGCCGGTGCACGAACTCGCCCTTCCGCGCCGGAGTTCGCACCGCTCGAACCGCCCGCAGTTCTCCCCCTCCCGGCGGCAGTTTGCCGGGGGACGCCGGGGGATGGGGGACGTCTAGAACTGGAACGGCTGGGGGATGAAGGTCAGCACAAAGATCACGATGCACGCCCACGCAATCACCCGCCGCGGCCCGTTCAGCCGAAAGTCGGGGTCGAACACCGGCGGGTGCGCAATGCGGCCGCGGCCCACCAGCAGGATCAGCGCCCCCCAGAACAGCCAGCCCGGAAAGAGCACCCCCATCCCCAGCAGCCCTGCCAGCGCGGCCATCCCCGTCACCCGGTGTGCCCGGCGGGACAGCGAGTAGACGATGTGCCCGCCGTCCAGCTGCCCCACGGGAATCAGGTTCAGCGCCGTAAAGAAGAGGCCCATCCACCCCGCCATGGCCATGGGGTGCAGGTCCACGAACCCCGCGTCGCGCAGGGGCGTAAGCATCCGCAGCAGAATGAACCCCAGCGACTCGCCCATCAGCAGGTACTCGTTGTCCACCACGAAGCCGATGCGGTGCGTGACCTCCGCCGGCATCCCCGTCACCCGCTCGCTCATCAGCAGCCCCACGACGATCGCGGGAAGGGAGAGCGCGAAGCCCGCGAGCGGGCCCGCCGCGCCCATGTCCAGCAGCACGGCGCGGTTCAGCAGGGGCGAGCGCAGGCGGATGAACGCGCCGAAGGTGCCAATCAGGCTCACCATCGGCGGGGCGGGGATGAAGTAGGGGGGCGACACGTCCATCCCGTGCCGCCGCGCCAGGGCAAAGTGCCCCAGCTCGTGCCCGCCCAGGATGACCATCAACGGGAGCGAGAACCACAGTCCGGGTCCCAGGGAGTGCACTGTGAACCGTGTGGGCACGGGAATCGCAAGCCCCCCCAGACTCACGTCAACCAGCCGGAGCGGGTCGCCGTCGGTCATCCCGGCGCCGGCCATCGTGGCGGTCAGCAGCGTCCCCAGCACCAGCAGCAGGTGCAGCCACCACCGCTCGGCAGGCCGCGGGCGGTTGCGGCGGGACACGGTAACTTCCACACCTTCGGGGCCGGATTGCGCATACACGCGCCCCGGCCAGCGCGACAGCCACTGCCGCACCTGCGGGTCGTGGACGGTTAAGCCAGGATTAAGACGTGCCTGAAACACCTGTTGGTCATGCACTTCCACCAGGCGCCACGTGGCGAATGGCCCAGCAACCTCGGGCACTTTTCTCTTGACCTCCGTGTATACCGTGCTTAGGTTGGGGCCACGTTTCCTGACGTCAGACCTGCACGATCTCAGGGCGCGGCGCGCCCCCTCCCTGGCTTCCCTTCCCACTCAGCGGAACAATCCAGCGGACCCGGCGGCCACGCTGCCGCGGGTCCGCGTACATACATTCGGAGCAGATCGTGGACATCAGCACGATTAAAACCAAGAGCATCGCCGAGCTGCACGAGATGGCGGAAGGGCTCAACATCTCCAACTACTCGGGGCTCCGCAAGCAGGACCTGATCTACCGCATCGAGCAGAACCTGCTCGACAGCGAGGTCGTGCTGCGCGGCGAGGGTGTGCTGGAGGTCCTTCCCGAAGGCTACGGCTTCCTGCGCTCGCAGGATTGGAACTACCTGTACGGGCCGGACGACATCTACGTTTCGCCCAGCCAGATCAAGCGGTTCGACCTGCGCACGGGCGACACCGTGCTGGGGCAGGTGCGTCCGCCCAAGGAGGGCGAGCGGTACCTGGCCCTGCTCAAGGTAGAGCGGGTGAACGGCGACGAGCCGGACAAGTCCAAGCACCGCGTGGCGTTCGACAACCTGCGCCCGCGCTACCCGGACGACCGCATTCACCTGGAAACCCCGTCGGGCGACCTGTCCATGCGCGTGGTGGACCTCATCGCGCCCATCGGCAAGGGCCAGCGCGGCCTGATCGTGGCCCCGCCCAAGGCGGGCAAGACGATCCTCATGCAAAAGATGGCCAACGCCATCACCGAGAACCACCCGGAGGTGCACCTGATCGTGCTGCTCATCGACGAGCGGCCCGAAGAAGTCACCGACATGCAGGAGAACGTCCGCGCCGAGGTCATCTCCAGCACCTTCGACGAGCCGGCCGACCGGCACACGCAGGTGGCGGAGATGGTGCTCGAAAAGGCCAAGCGCCTGGTGGAGCACGGCCGCGACGTGGTGATCCTGCTGGACAGCATCACCCGCCTGGCGCGCGCCTACA
>DASQZE010000337.1:0-14509 GCA_035638875.1 Longimicrobium sp. | reverse complement strand
AGTGGGCGGACGGCCTGTTCCCGTACAAGCCCGGTCCGCGGGTGCCGGAGCACTGGCACGGCACCCTGGTGGGCCAGAAGCGCGACGCGTCCGGGCTGATGTACCGCCGCAACCGCTACTACGACCCCGCGACGGGGCGCTTCACGCAGGAGGACCCGATCGGGCTGGCGGGTGGGGTGAACGTGTATGGATTCGCGGCAGGGGACCCGGTTACATATAGCGATCCGTATGGCCTCTGCCCGTGGGCCAAAGATGAGTCGCGGCGTACGAGCGGTGAGCCGTGCACGAAAGAAGAGATTGCGCGCGTAAATGGTGGGATGGCGGATGAGGGGATCGGACCTATAGAGTGGGTCCTTGGTGCAGCCGGGGCCAGGGCGACCTGGACTGCGCTGAGATCTTTGGGTACAGCGGGCTTTGCGCGCCTCACGCGTGGAGGGATGATGAATAATCGCGTCCTCCGACACTTGAAGATCAACAAAAGAGAGTTGGCTGTTGACGCGGAGTTCGGAGGAAGCGGGTTGGGACAGGTTCACATTCAGTTCAAAGACGGAGAGAAGATCGTTCTTACTGCTATAGAACAGATTCGGGATCTCCCTAGGACGCTACGCAACAACGAGCAGATCACAGGGGCCATCGAGAGGGGGTTCGAGTGGTTGAGAAAAGTCGCGGAAAGCCAATGAACAAGAGGAAAACTGTGGAAGCAACGATCATCCTTCGGTATTCGGGGGGCGACGACGAGCCGGAACGCCGCGTCTTTCGAAATTATCCGCTACTGCCCGATCTGGGCTCGGATCTGATGATCTCGGTGAACCAGTTGAATGAGGCCAGCGAAGATCTGGAGAATCCGTTCCAACTGCAGGTGCACATCGCGGGCACATCGAGAGGGCTAGAGGAACTGGGTACCTATCTGATTGCGCTGGCGAGGCTGGATTCGAGTGATCCAGAACCGTACGGGAGCTTCGACGATATTCCGCTCTCTGGCGGCGGCACGATCCGTCTCCTGCCCCGGCGGGTCCCGACTCTCGATGTAAGGTGATGATGCCGGACGGGGGCAGCAGGGCAATCTGGGCGTTTAGCGACTGCTCGCCGAGGCGCCCGCCTCGCTTCGCGAGTTCATCGCCGAGCAGGAGCAACGAGATGGGAGCAGGCTCCCGCTGGACGCGCTTCGCTCACTGGTCACCCTCCGCATGCGCGGCAAGCAGCCGCAGACGGTGGAGGACTGGCGCTTCGCCTACGACTCGCTCCAGCGCGCCATTCGCTGAATGTCCCCGCGGGCCGCCTTCTTGGACCATCTCACCGTCCGCGCTCTCCCGGACGCCGACGGAACGACCTCGGAAAAGCGATGATCGTCTCGGAGACGCCCTGCACGCGCTGGACGGAAGTACCCGTGTTATAGATGTGTGTCGTATTCCGATCCCTATGGTCTGTGTCCTAACCCTTTAGCAACCGGGCTTGGTTCACTCCAGTGTGCCATGCAAGACATTGCGGAAGCGGCACGTCGCCGCGATCCGGGCAAGGCGGTCCCTCCCGCGGCCTGCGCCTGCGCCCATCCGACCCAGGAAACGCCCGCACCGAGGCGCGGATACGCAGGATGGACTTCAATCCATCGCGCCGTGTCGCCGCGAAGCCCGCCGTTCCTTCCCCGCACGTGAAGCCCGATAAAGACGGTCGCTGCGGTTCCGTGCTCCGGCGCGAGACATCCGCGAAACCCGCGATCGTAAGGCTACCCTTGACAGCGGCGTGACGTCCGCGTATTTCTGGAAACGTTACCATGAAAACGTTACCACAGTCGATTTGCTCACCCTCTGAGCATAACCCGGTCTCCCGCGGGGCGAACCTGTGAGCATCACCATCCGTGACGTGGCCCTCAAGGCCGGCGTATCGGTCACGACCGTGTCGCGTGCCCTCAACGGCACCGGGCCCGTGAGCGACGACGCGCGCCGCCGCGTGACCGAGGCCTCGGCCGAGCTGCGCTACATGCCGCACGGCACCGCGCGCAGCCTCATCACCCGCCGCACCGACGTATTCGGCGTGGTGCTGCCGGACCTCTTCGGCGAGTTCTTCAGCGAAGTCATCCGGGGGATGGACCCCCAGGCGCAGCAGCGCGGCTACCACCTGCTGCTGAGCGGATCGCACGACGGGCGGCGCGAGATCGAGTTCGCCGTGGGCGCCATGCGCGGCCGGGTGGACGGGATGATCGTCATGTCGCCGGACGTGAGCGGCGCCGAGCTGGCCGCATCGCTCCCCCCCGACGTTCCCGTGGTGCTGCTGAACTGCGACGTGGCCGGGACGGACTTTTCCGCCATCAACGTGGACAACTACGGCGGGGCGCTGCAGATGGTGCGGCACCTGACTGGCCTGGGCCACCGGCGCGTGGGGATGATCACGGGCTCCGCGGCCAACTTCGATGCCCGCGAGCGGCTGCGCGGCTTTCGCGCCGCGATCGGGGAGGCCGGCGCGATGGTGACGGGTGTCGAGGCCGCCGGGGACTTCACGGAGGCGGGCGGCTACCGCGCGGCGCTGGAGCTCGCGCGGGAAGCGGATGCGCCGACGGCCGTCTTTTGCG
Organism: Longimicrobium sp.; assembly: GCA_035638875.1. Classification (GTDB taxonomy): domain Bacteria; phylum Gemmatimonadota; class Gemmatimonadetes; order Longimicrobiales; family Longimicrobiaceae; genus Longimicrobium. Next base: position 11,943 of record DASQZE010000337.1, on the reverse strand, counting down.
CCAACGACTCCATGGCCGTGGGCGCCATCAGCGCCCTGCGCGGGGCGGGGCGCCGGGTGCCGGACGACGTGGCCGTGGCGGGGTTCGACGACATCCCCATCGGCCGCTACCTGAGCCCCTCGCTCAGCTCCGTGCGCGTGGACGTGAACCGCATGGGCGCCCGCGCCGTGGAGCTGCTGTGCCACGCCATCGCGGGGGATGCGCCCCCCGCGCAGGAGCTGCTCGATACCCGTCTCGTGGTCCGCCGCTCGTGCGGCGGGGGCACCGACGAGCCGCCTTCCCTGCAGGACTTCCGATGATCCACCCCCACCCCCAGGAGCACGCCATGAATCGACGAAGCCTCGTTCGCGCGGTACTCGCCCTGCTGCTGATGTGCATCGGCGGGCTGGCGGGGGCGGCGGGTGCGAACGCCCAGAGCACGGCCGCGACGGTGCGCGGCTCCGTGCGCGACGACGCGGGGCAGCCCGTGGCCGGCGCCACGGTCACCTCGGTGGAGACGGACGCCGGCTATCGCCGCACGGCCGTGTCCGGCGCGGACGGCAGCTACACGCTGGCCGGGCTGCAGCCGGGCAGCTACCAGTTCACGGTGTCGGGGATGGGGCGGCAGACGCAGTCCCGCTCCGTGCGGGTGCTCATCGGCCAGACGCTGTCGATGGACTTCGTGATGGCGTCGCAGGCGCTGGTGCTGGAGGGCGTCACGGTGACGGCCGGGGTGGCGGTGGACACGCGCACGTCGGAGGTGGCGACCAACATCACCACGGAGCAGATGGAGTCGCTGCCGCAGCCGGACCGCAACTTCCTGAACTTCGCGGGGCTGGCGCCGGGGATCACCGTGTCGCGCAGCGAGGACAACAAGCAGATCTCCGCCGGCGGGCTGCCGGCCAACAAGATCAACGTGTTCATCGACGGCACCTCGTACAAGAACGACGTGCTGGAGGGCGGCGTGCACGGGCAGGACGCCAGCCGCGGCAACCCGTTTCCGCAGATCGCCGTCCGCGAGTTCCGCGTGATCACGCAGAACTTCAAGGCCGAGCACCAGCGGGCCGCCAGCGCCGTGGTCACGGCCACCACGCGCTCGGGGACGAACCGGTTCGAGGCCAACGGCTTCGTGCTGGGGCAGAACGCGGACCTCGTGGCGGCCAACCCCGGCGCGCAGCTGGACTGTGGACGGCGGCGGGAGGGCGATCCGAACGCCACGTGCACGCTGCACCCGGAGTACGAGCGGCTGCAGATGGGATTGAGCGTGGGCGGGCCGCTGATTCGCGACCGGCTGCACTACTTTCTGGGCTACGAGGGCAACTACCAGGACCGGCAGGCCATCGTGACGCTGGGGCCGCAGGCGGGCGCCAACCGCGCGCGCTTCGCCGAGTACGAGGGCACGTTCGACCAGCCGTTCCGCAGCAACCTGCTCTTCGGCAAGCTGTCGTTCCAGCCCGCGCAGAACCAGACGCTGGACCTGAGCTACAGCGGCCGCTTCGAGAGCGACAAGCGCGGCTTTGGCGGCACCACGTCGTTCGAGTCGGCGGAGAACGTGGCCATTGGCTACAACGTGGTCACGCTGTCGCACACGCTGTCGCGCGGCGACTGGCTGAACCAGGCGCACGTGAGCGCCCAGCGCAGCACGTGGAACCCCACGGTGGTGAACGACAACCTGGAGATCGGGCTCCAGTACGACGACATCATCCGCATCGGCGCGCGCAGCACGGAGCAGCGGTTCGTGCAGGACCGCCTGGCGTTCCGCAACGACGCCACGTACACGGGGCTGCGCTGGCTGGGCGAGCACGTGGTCAAAGGCGGCGTGAACGTGGATTTCCTGAACTACGAGGTGGCCAAGCGCTTCAACGGCAATCCCACGTTCTTCTTTCGTCCCAGCAGCCTGGACGTGCCCTACCGCGTGGAGTACGGCGAGGGCGACCCGGGGATGTCGGAGAACAACATCCAGTTCGGCGCGTTCGTGCAGACGGACTGGGCGCCCACCAGCCGCCTGGAGCTGAACCTGGGCATCCGCTGGGACGCGGAGACCAACCTGTTCAACAACGAGTGGGTCACGCCGGACAGCATCCGCCAGCAGATCACGGCGTGGAACGTCCCCGACAGCATCCAGGCCGTGGTGGGCAGCGACTTTCCGGCAAACTACCTGACGCGCGGCCGCGAGGACCGGCCCCTGTTCCTGGGTGCGTTCCAGCCCCGCGCGGGCTTCTCGTACGACGTGCTGGGCACGGGCAGCACGGTCGTGCACGGCGGGTTCGGCCTGTACTACGACCGCGAGATCTGGAACCGCCTGCTGGACGAGCGCTTTCGCCTGTCGTGGCGCACGCGCAACCTGGAGTTCACCACCACGGGCGAGGCGGGCAAGGTGCCGTGGGACCCGTCGTACCTGAGCGTGGCGGGGCTGCAGGGGCTCATCACGCAGGGTAACTACGGCCGCACGGGCGAGCTCTTTCTGCTGAACAACGACACGCGCCCGTCGCGCACGCACCAGTTCAACCTGGGCGTTCGCCAGACGGTGGGCCCGGTGGTGGCGGGCGTGGCGTACCGCGGGGTGCGCGGCTACAACATCTTCAGCTGGTACTGCGCCACGCCCCAGCCGGAGCACGGCTACTGCGGCGGCTTCGGCGGGCTGCAGGGGCTGCAGCAGAACTACGGCATCATCGCCAGCTCCGACGCGGGGCGCACCTGGTACGACGCGCTGGACCTCACGGCCAGCAAGCCGTTCACGGAGACGTCGCGCTGGGGCTTTACGCTGTCGTACACGATGGCGGACGCGTCGCGCAAGGGAATGGACTTTTTCACGCTGGACTTTCCCATGGTATCGCCGGAGGAGTGGCCGCGGGTCGACCAGCCCATCGAGACGCACCGGCTGGTGGCCAGCGGCATCGTGGGGCTGCCGTTCGACGTGCGGCTGAGCTCGGTGGTGCAGCTGGGCTCGGGCGTGCGCTACAACACGCGCGACGAGATCCGCGGCTGGGGCCCCCGCCGCGTGCAGGTGGGCTGGGCCGAGGGCGAGGGCGACGGCTTTCGCCAGGTGGACCTGCGCCTGGAGAAGGGGCTGCGCGTGCCCGGCAGCCGCGCCCGCGCCGGCCTGACGGTGGAGGTGATCAACGCGCTGGACGACGCCAACTACCGTGAGTACGAGGCCCTGTCGCGCTTCGACAACGGCCAGGCGAACGCCACCTTTGGCCAGCCGCTGTGGTGGACGGCCGATCCGGGCCGCCGCGTGCAGCTGGGTGTCGACTTCGGGTTCTGATCTTTCGGCTCCTGCCCCGGCCGGGTTCTTTCCCGTGCCGGGGCAGGAAGGAAGTGCGAAAGTGCGAAAGTGCGAAAGTGCGAAAGTGCGAAAGTGCGAAAGTGCGAAAAGGTGATGCCGCACCGATGTTCGCCGTGGTGTCCGCGGAGGCGGACAGTGTGAAGTTGCAGCCGCGATCTCACTCGCTCACGTCTCGATGTCCGCCGTGTCAGCCCAGGCTTTATCGCCGACGAAAATCATCACGATCGACGTCCGCCGCGGTTCAGGATGGCTGCGAATCGGTTCGCGGGAAATCAGCAGCAGGCTTGATCAATCCGATTCATCACCCGTAACGCGGATGCCGGACGGGGCCGGCGCCGCATCCAGCAACCCAGGAGCGTGCACCTGATGCGATCCATCTTCCGCGTCGCCGTTCTTGTCCTCGCCCTCTCGGCCAGCGCCTGCGCGTCCGGCGCCGTCAACGCCGGGGGCCCGGGGCGCACGCCGATTCCCGCGGCGCAGGCGGCGTTTTTGGACACGCTGCAGGAGCGCACCTTCCGCTGGTTCTGGGAGACGGCCAACCCCCGCAACGGGCTGGTGCCGGACCGGTGGCCCTCGCCGTCGTTCAGCAGCGTGGCCGCGGTGGGGTTCGGGCTTACGGCGTACACGGTGGGGGTGGAGCGCGGCTGGGTTTCCCGCGGCGACGCGGCGGACCGCACGCTGACCACGCTGCGCTTCTTCTGGAACGCGCCGCAGGGGCCGCAGCCCACGGGGACCACGGGGCACAACGGCTTCTTCTACCACTTCCTGGACATGAACACCGGGCACCGGTTCGAGCGGGTGGAGCTTTCCACCATCGACACCGGACTGCTCATGCTGGGCGTGCTTTCCGCCGCCGAGTACTTCGACCGGCCGGACCCGCGCGAGGCGGAGATCCGCGCGCTGGCAGACTCGCTGTACCGCCGCGTGGACTGGGCCTGGGCCGCCACGCCGCGCCCGCCGCGCATCTCCATGGGCTGGCATCCCGAATCCGGCTTCATCCCCCACGACTATCGCGGCTACAGCGAGGCGATGTTCCTGTACGTCCTGGCGCTCGGCTCGCCCACGCACCCCGTGGAGCCGGCGGCGTGGGACGCATTCACGTCCACATACGTGTGGGCGGACTTCCAGGGGTATCCGCAGGTCAACTTTCCCCCGCTGTTCGGGCACCAGTACTCGCACGCCTGGATCGACTTCCGTGGCATCCAGGACGCCTACATGCGCACGAAGGGGCTGGACTACTTCGAGAACTCGCGCCGGGCCACCTTGGCGCAGCAGGCCTACGCCATCGCCAATTCCATGGGGTGGAAGGGGTACGGGCCGGAGCTGTGGGGACTGACGGCGGCGGACGGGCCCAAGGACACCACGCTGGTGATCGACGGCAGGCAGCGGACGTTCTGGACATACCGCGCGCGCGGCGCATCCGCCGATTTCGTGGAGGACGACGGCACGCTGGTGCCCACGGCGGCGGGCGGAAGCATCCCGTTCGCGCCGGAGGTGGCCATCCCCGCGCTGATGAACATGCGCCGCACCTACGGCGACCACCTGTTCGGGAGGTACGGGTTCCTGGATTCGTTCAATCCCACCCTCACGCAGCCCATGCCTCTGCAGCACGGGCGCATCGCCCCCGGCGTGGGCTGGTTCGACGGCGACTACCTGGGCATCGACCAGGGGCCCATCGTGCTGATGATCGAGAACCACCGCAGCGGCCTCGTCTGGCGGCTGATGCGCGACAACGAGCACGTGGCCCGCGGCCTGTGCCGGGCGGGCTTTACGGGCGGCTGGCTCTCGGGCCGCTGTGGCTGATCGCCAGCGGTCCATCATTCCTCGCGCCGCGCGTCCGGGAATGATGCGCGGGACGGGAATGATGCGCCTCGCCGCGCTGCTGTCGCTGCTGGGCGCGGGATGCGGGCGCGGGACGGACGCGGAGGTGCGCACCATCCGCTTCTGGGCCATGGGGCGCGAGGGCGAGGTGGTGGAGGAGCTCGTCCCGGAGTTCGAGCGGCGCAACCCGGGGATCCGCGTGGAGGTGCAGCAGATCCCGTGGAGCGCCGCGCACGAGAAGATGCTGACGGCCTTCGTGGGCGATGCCACGCCGGACGTGGCGCAGCTGGGCAACACCTGGGTGCCGGAGTTCCAGGCGCTGAACGCGCTGGAGCCGCTGGACGGGCTCGCCGCCGCGTCGGCATCCACTCCCCGCGCGGACTACTTCGCGGGGATCTGGGACACGAACGTGGTGGATGGGCGGACGTACGGGCTGCCGTGGTACGTGGATACGCGCGTCCTCTTCTACCGGCCGGACCTGATGGCCGCCGCCGGCTACCCCGCGCCCCCGACGACGTGGGCGCAGTGGGTGGACGCCATGCGGAAGATGAAGGCGCGGATGGGCCCCAACCAGCATCCCATCCTGCTGCCGACGAACGAGTGGCCGCAGCCGGTGATCCTGGGGATGCAGTCCGGCGGCACCCTGCTGCGCGACGGCGGCCGCTACGGCGACTTCTCCCATCCCGACTTCCGGCGCGGGTTCGACTTCTACGTGAGCCTGTTTCGCGAGGGATTGGCGCCGCGGGTGAGCGCGTCGGAGATCAGCAACCGCCACCAGGAGTTCGAGCGCGGCAACGTGGGGATGGTGATCACGGGCCCGTGGGAGATCGGCGAGTTCGGCACGCGGGTAAAGAACGCGCCGTGGGCCACGGCGCCGCTCCCGGGTCCGGACGGGCCCGGCGTGTCGCTGGCCGGCGGCGCGTCGCTCGTGCTGTTTCGCGGATCGAAGCAGAAGGAAGCGGCGTGGAAGTTCATCGAGTTCCTGAGCGAGCCCGCGCAGCAGGTGCGCTTCTACGAGCTCACGGGCGACCTGCCGGCTCGGCGGTCGGCGTGGCGGTCGCCGGTGCTGGCGGAGAACCGGCACGCGGCGGCCTTCCGCAGCCAGCTGGACCGCGTGGTACCGCTGCCCAAGGTGCCCGAGTCGGAGCAGATCGTGAACAAGGTCTTCGAGCAGGGCGAGCGCGCCGTGCGCGGCCAGGCGACGGTGGAGCAGGCGCTCCGCACGCTGGACGGCGAGGTGGACCGTCTGCTGGAGAAGCGCCGGTGGATGCTGGACCGGCGTGCGGAGGGGGACGCGGCGGGCGGAGCGGGCGCGGCGGGCGGCCGGGAAGGGGGCGGGGGATGATGGGATTCGTGGATGGGCGAGTCCCGTCGCCGTGCGACGGGAGCCCTCTCCCCCGGCCGCCTTTTCGCTCGTTCCTCGCGACGGCGGCCCACCCCTCCCCCAACTTCGGGGGAGGGGTGGGCGAGGGCTGGTTTTTACGCGTGAGGCCGGCCTCGCGTGGGTTCGCTGTTCTCCCCCTCCCTCCGCGCAGCGGGGGGAGGGGGCGGGGGGAGGGGGGCCGGTTGCTGCCGGCGCGATCCATCCACCCGCGCCCGATCCCCGGAGCCCGCCCATGACCGACAGGACCACCGGCACGGCGGAGATCAGCGTGCGCGCGGACGCCGGGCTGTCCGCGGCATCGTCAGCATCCACCGGGCGCGGGGCGCGCGGGGGGCTGCGGGCGCCGGGGGAACGCAACCCGGCGGCGTACGCGTTCCTGGCGCCGGCGCTCGTCCTCATCTTCACCTTCTTCTTTCTCCCCGTCGTCGCGGCGCTGGCGCTCAGCTTTACGGACTTCGACATCTACGCCGTGGGCGACCTGAGCAACACGCGCTGGGTGGGGCTGCGCAACTACGCACAGCTCCTCACCACGCCCCTGTTCTGGCAGGCGCTGCGCAACACCTTCTACTTCGCGCTGGTGGGCGGGCCGCTTTCCATCGGCGTGTCGCTGGCGGCGGCGCTGCTGCTGAACCAGAAGATGGTGCGCTTCAAGGGGCTGTTCCGCACCATCTACTTCGCCCCGTTCGTCACGACGCTCGTCGCCGTGGCCATCGTGTGGCGCTACCTGTACCACACGCGCTACGGCCTGCTGAACTACGCCATCGGCGCGCTGGGGATGGGGCCCGTGGACTGGCTGGGCGACCCGCGGTGGGCCATGCCCGCCATCATCCTGATGACGGTGTGGAAGTCGTTCGGCTACAACATGCTCATCTTCATCGCCGGGCTGCAGGCCATCCCCGAGGAGCTGTACGAGGCGGCGCGCATCGACGGGGCCAGCGCGTGGCAGCGGTTCCGGCACGTGACGCTGCCGGGGCTGGCGCCCACGCTGGTGTTCGTGACCGTCATCACCATGATCGGCTTCTTTCAGCTGTTCGTGGAGCCGTACGTGATGACCATGGGCGGCCCGCTGCGATCGACGACCAGCGTCGTGCTGCTGATGTACGAGGAGGGTTTCCGGTGGTGGCGGATGGGGCACGCGGCGGCCCTGGCCTTCATCCTGTTCGTGGTGATTTTGGCGGCCACGCTGCTGCAGCTGGCCGTGCAGAAGCGCGCGGAGGCCGCATGAGCCCGCGCGCCGCCAAGTTCGCCATCTACGCGCAGCTCGTGCTGGGCGCCGTGCTGATGCTCATTCCCATGCTGTGGATGGTGAGCGCGTCGCTCATGCCGGCGGGGCAGGCGAGCACGTTTCCGCCGCGGCTGCTGCCGGGGGAGATCACGTTCGAGCACTACGTGGCCCTGTTCACGCGGCTGAACCTGGGCCGCTCGCTGATGAACAGCGCCATCATCGCGGTGACGGTGACGGCGATCAGCATCCTGATCAACTCCATGGCGGGGTACGCGTTCGCCAAGCTGCGCTTTCGCGGGCGCGATCCGCTCTTTCGCACGCTGGCGGCGGCGATGGTGATCCCCGTGCAGGTGAGCATGCTGCCGCTGTTCCTGCTGATGAAGCAGATGGGGCTCATCAACAGCTACGCGGGGGTCATCATCCCGGGGCTGGCGAGCATCTTCGGCATCTTCCTGATCCGCCAGTATGCGCAGTCCATCCCCGACGACCTGCTGGACGCGGCGCGGATGGACGGCGCGGGCGAGCTGCGCATCTACACGAGCATCGTCCTGCCCACCATCGTGCCGATTTTGGCGACGCTGGGCATCTGGACGTTCCTGAGCACCTGGAACGACTTCATGTGGCCGCTGATCGTGCTGAGCGACGAGCGGCGGTACACGCTGCCGGTTGCGCTGGCGAACCTGGTGGGCGAGCACGTGCAGGACACGGAGCTGATGATGGCCGGCTCGGTGCTGACGATCCTTCCCGTGATGCTGGTGTTCCTGTTCCTGCAGCGGTACTACATCCAGGGCGTGATGGTGGGGAGCGTGAAGGGATGAGGGGCAAGATGCAGGAGAGTCGTGCGTGGGAGCGAGCACTCGCCGCGGCCGGAGCGCCCCCCTCCCCGAGGTTGCCCTCACCCGGGTTCGTAAACCTCACCCACCCTCTCCCACAAACTGCGTGGGAGAGGGTATGCAACCCAGTGCCCGCCGGGCAGCAGCCCTCCGGTGAGGATGCAGTTCTCCCCCTCCCTCCGCGAAGCGGGGGAGGGGGCCGGGGGGAGGCGGCCCTCGCCCGTGCCGGGCACTCCGCCTCCGCGCCGGACGCCCTTCAACCTCCCCCAGGGTTTTTGGGGGGAGGTGCGAGCCTGAGCGAGCGGTGGGGGCGCTTCGCGGGGGCCGCCCTCGCGCTCTGCATCCTCGCCCTCGCCTCGTGCGCCCCCGCATCCGTCGAGCCCGCCGCCTCCGCGCCGGGTGCCGGGCCGTCCGCATCCGCCGCATCTGCCCCGTCCGCATCTGCCGCCGCGGCGCAGACCCGCGTGCTGGACGACTTCGAGGCGCTGAGCGGGTGGACGGCGCATCCGTCGGAGGGGGTGAAGCTGCGCATCTCGCAGGACAGCGGCTTCGCGGGGCGGTCCATGCGCCTGGACTTCGACTTCCACGGCGGCACGGGCTACGCCATCGCCCGCAAATCCATCCCCATCGACCTGGCGGAAAACTGGGAGTTCGCCTGGCGCATGCGCGCGGACGCGCCCGTGAACGACCTGGAGTTCAAGCTCATCGACCCGTCCGGCGAAAACGTGTGGTGGATGAACCGCCGCCGCTTTGAGTATCCCCGCGACTGGCAGCGCATCCGCACGCAAAAGCGCCATGTGGAGTTCGCCTGGGGTCCGCGCGGCGGCGGGGAGATGGACAGCGTGGCGCAGATGGAGATCGTCGTCACGGCGGGGACCGGGGGAAAGGGCACGGTCTGGATCGATGACCTGACCTTCCGCAAGCGCGAGCCGGCCGCGCCGTACACGCTGACGCCCGCGGTCACCGCGACGGCATCGCCCGAAGTCGCGCGGCTGGTGATGGATGGCGATCCGTCGACCATCTGGCGCGGCGACGCGAGCGGGGAATCGACCATCATTGTCGACTTCCTGCGCGAGCGGGAGCTGGGCGGGCTGGTAATCGCGTGGGACTCGGCCGCGCATGCCACCGAGTACGTCGTGGAGACGTCGGACGATGGCGCGCGGTGGGAAAGCGTGTACGCCGTCCGGGACGGCAACGGCGGGCGCGATCCGCTCTACCTGCCGGAGACGGAGACGCGCTACGTGCGGCTGCGGCTGGCCGCGGACACGGCCCGCCGGGAGCACGCCATCCGCGAGATCGAGGTCCAGCCCGCCGAGTGGTCGCAGACGCCCAACGCGTTCTTCGCCAACCTGGCGAAGGAGGCGCCGCGCGGCAGCTATCCGCGCTACCTGACGGGCGAGCAGTCGTACTGGACGGTGGTCGGCGTGCCGGGCGACACGCGCGAGGCCACCATAAACACCGACGGGACGGTGGAGACGGGGATCGGGATGCCGTCCCTCGAGCCGTTTCTGCACGTGGATGGGCGGCTGTGGTCATGGGCGGACGTGCAGGCGTCGCAGTCGCTGGAGAACGGGTATCTGCCGATCCCGTCCGTCACGTGGGAGGGCGCGCCGCTGCGCATGACGGTGACGGCGATCCCGGGCGGCGAGCCCGGGCGATCCACCGTCTACGCGCGCTACCGCATCGAGAATCCATCCGACCATCCGCGGGAGGCCACGCTGTTCCTGGCCGTGCGGCCGCTGCAGGTGAATCCGCCCTGGCAGTTCCTGAACGTGCAGGGCGGCGTCGCGCGCGTGCGGGACATCGCGTTCAACGATACCACGCTCGTCGTCGACGGCGTGCCCGTATTGACGGCCATTGGGGACCGGCACCGCTTTGGCGCGGCGCCGTTCGACGCGGGCGACGTCGTCGACTTTCTGCGCCAGGGCCGGCTGCCGCAGGCGAAACGGGTGACGGACCCGCGCGGCTTCGCGTCCGCCGCGCTCGCGTATCCGCTCCGCATTCCCGCCGGCGGATCACGCGAGGTGCTGATCGCCATCCCCCTGCACGGCGCCGCATCGCCGGCCGGCCTGGGCTACTACGACACGGAGTGCGAGGCGGGGGTACTCCATGGGCAGGCGGTCGCGCAGTGGGAGGCGGAGCTCGACCGCTTCGCGCTGCGCCTGCCCGCGGCCATGCACGGCGAGGAGATCGCGAACACGCTGCGGTCGCAGCTGGCGTACATCCTCATCAACCAGGACGGTCCGTCCATCCAGCCAGGCTCGCGCAGCTACGACCGCTCGTGGATCCGCGACGGCTCGCTGACGAGCGCGGCGCTCCTTCGCCTGGGCCACGCGGACGAGGTGCGCCGCTTTGCCGAGTGGTACGCGCCGCACCAGCGCGCCAACGGCTACGTACCCTGCTGCGTGAGCCTGCGCGGCGCCGACCCCGTCCCCGAGCACGACAGCCACGGCCAGCTCGTGTACCTGGTCGCCGAGTACGGTCGGATGACGGGGGACACGGCGTGGCTGCGCTCCATGTGGCCGCACGTGGAGCGCGCCGTCGGCTTCATCGACACGCTGCGCCACGAGCGGATGACGCCGGAGTACCGCACGCCGGAAAAGCGCGCGTACTACGGGCTGGTGCCGCAGTCCATCAGCCACGAGGGCTACTCGGCCAAGCCCATGCACTCGTACTGGGACGACTTCTTCGTCATGAAGGGATTGGACGATGCCGTGTACGTGGCGGACGTGCTGGGCCGCACGGCGGACCGCGCGCGCTTCGCCGCCATCCGCGACGGCTTCCGCACGGACCTGCGCGCATCGATCGATGCGGCCATGGCCATGCACGGCATCGACTTCATCCCGGGCTCCGTTGAGCTGGGCGACTTCGACGCGACGTCCACCACCGTGGGCGTAAGTCCGATGGATGGACTGGGATGGCTGCCGCAGCAGGCGCTGGAGAACACGTTCGAGCGCTACTACCGGCAGAGCATTCGCGCGCGGCTGGACGGTGCGGAGTGGGACGGGTATACGCCGTACGAGTGGCGCACCGTGGGCACGTTCGTGCGCATGGGGTGGAAGCAGCGCGCGCACGAGGCCATCGGGCTCTTCTTCAGCCACCAGCGGCCGCGGGCGTGGAACCACTGGGCGGAGGTGGTCTTTCGGGATCCGGCGTTGCCTCGGTTCATCGGCGACATGCCGCACACGTGGGTGGGATCGGACTTCATCCGCAGCACGCTGGACCTGTTCGCCTACGAGCGCACGGTGGACGACGCGCTGGTGATCGGCGCGGGCGTGCCGGAGGCGTGGGTGCAGGGCGAGGGGCTGGAGATGACGGGGCTGCGCACGCACTACGGGCGGCTGGACCTGCGGATGCGCGCGACGGGCAACACCGTGCGCATCCGTGTGGCCGGCGACGTGCGCGCGCCCGG
>DASQZE010000336.1:0-2014 GCA_035638875.1 Longimicrobium sp. | reverse complement strand
GGGCGTGGTGGTGCAGTACACGTATCCCGCCGTCTACACCGGCGGCGCCGTGCCCGAGCGCATGGCCAACCTGCTGTACCAGGGGGGCAAGCTGCTCTTTGTGGCGCACCTGCTGGCGGGCACGCTCAACTACGTGCGCGGGGTGCGCCCGCGCGACTTCATGCGCCGCGCCGTCCCCATGGTGGTGGCGTACGCCGTGGCGACCACCATGCTGCCGGGCGTGCTGCTGAACGGCGTGATGCTGCTGCAGGCGCCGCTGATCGCGGGGCCGTGCATCGCCTGCGCGTGGCTGCTGCTGCGGCTGCCCCCGTCGCGTTCCACCATGGGCAGCCGGGCCACGGGCGCCGTGTTCGGGCTCATCTCCGTGCTCTGGCTCGCGTACGCCGTGGCCCTGGCGGCGGACGGCGTTCCCGCGCTGCAGGAGCCGGCGGGGTCGCTGGACTTCGTCCTCCAGTACAACAGCTACTTCGACCTGCTGCTGCAGATGCTGCTGGGGTACGGGATGGTGGTGGTGCTGCTGGAAGATGCCAAGCGCGAGGCCGACGACGCCCGCGCGCAGCTGGCCCTGGCGCACGACCGGCTCAAGCGCGTGTCGCTGTACGATCCGCTCACGGGCGCCCTGAACCGCCGCGCGTACGACGAGGGCGTGGGGCTGGATGCCATCGGCGCGCGGTTCGGCACGGCGATGATGCTGGACATGGACAACCTCAAGCAGGTGAACGACACGTACGGACACGCCGCGGGCGACGACCTGCTGCGGCGGCTGGTGGAGACGGTGCGCGGCTGCATCCGGCCCACGGACCGCGTGTATCGCTGGGGCGGCGACGAGTTCCTGGTGCTGTTCCCCGGCGCGCTGCCGGACGACATGCTCCCCCGAATCCGCGCCGCGCTGGAAGCCGCCCGCGCCAGGGACACCGCGTACGAGCTGCAGGCCAGCCTGGGCGCCGCCGACTACACCGGCGCCGAGGAGCTCCCGGCCGCCATCCTGCGCGCCGACCGCGCCATGTACGACGAAAAGGCGCGCAACCGCCGCCAGCCCCTGTTCCGCATCGCGTGATCCCGGGTCGCCGGCTCCCGTCGCGGCCGGTGACCCCCACGCATCACGCGGAGAACGAACGAGGGGACGCGAGGAGGATCTTCTCTCCCGCGTCCCCTCATTCTTTTCCTCCTCGTCCTCCGCGTCTCCGCTGCCGAGCCTCCCGACACCCGCCCCGCATGCTCCTGCGTTGCGCGCTGCTGCAACCCGCACCAGCGGGCCGGGGGCCGTCGTCCGCGCTGGCCACCGCCTGCGGGAACAAGGCCACCGAAGCCCGTGGCGGCACCGGGATCCCGGGTGCGCCGCTTGACGGAACTGCGGCGTGTGTATATCCTGACCGCAACCGGTACACATCCTGGCCGCGATGATCGCGTTGTCGAGGCGGACCGAAGGGTCGCCAACACGGACGGCCCCCTGCCGACCGGTAACGCTGCCGCAGGCCATGCACACGCCCTGAAACTCACCCCGCCCGCGTGGCCACCCTTCGGCTCCTGGCAGGAGGAGAGCGCGGACGTGACCTCGTCCTGGAACGTCCGGGAGCCGGTTCAGGCCGGGGCCGCGCTGCGCGGTGTCTGCCATCGTTCTCCTCTCCGCAGGACTTCCCTACCGACCCCGCGAGACCCCATGACACGGATCGCCCGCACACTTCTCTTGCTCGTCTGCGCCTTCACCGCGGGCTGTTCGGACGGGTCCACCGGGTCCACCGGCCCGGTCGTCCCACCGGTAGTAACCCCACCGGTAGTAGCCCCGCCGGCCGTCCTGGTCCCCAACGGGCTGATGAGCACGACCGTCGGCACCTCGCTGAGCTACGACGCCACGCGCGGTGGCACGGTCTTTTCCGACCCGGCAGGCGGGGGGCTCGTATACTCCCTGACGTTCATTGGCGCCTCGAACGGGCTTCAGGCCACCGGGACCACAGTCAGCGGCACGCCCGCCGCACCGGGCGTCGTGACCGTCACCGTTACGGCCACGGACAGC
>DASQZE010000335.1:0-4822 GCA_035638875.1 Longimicrobium sp. | reverse complement strand
CGCTGTCCGCGGCCCCGCAGCACTCCGCCGCGCCGGCGCAGCCCGCGCACGTGCGCTACAACGCGGCGGCGGCGGAGGTGAGCACCAACAGCCCGTTCGCCCGCACGACGCCCTGGCGCGAGGGCGAGCGCTTTGCCGTGGCGCCCCTGGAGGGCACGGAGCCGGCGACCGCGCGGGTGGTGCGCGTGGTAGGCGGACGCTTCGTGCTCGCGGTGGTGGAAAAGGACGAGGCCGCCGCCCGCAAGGTGCTGGAGCAGTCCACGGAGGCGCTGGAGTTCCTGGCCGCGCGCGGCGTGCCCCTGCTGCAGACGACCTTCAACGCCGGCGTCCCGGCCACCAGCGCCGGCAGCGGCCAGCTGCTGATCCTGGCCACGGCGTGGGACCCGTCGCGCGGCGCGGCGGCCACGTGGACGCGCGAAGAGGCGGACGGCGCGCGGAGCTTCGTGTGGCTGAACACCAACCTGCGCGGCGGGATGGGCGAGGGCTACGAGATGTACGACCACGCCAGCTACCGCATCAAGGTGCTGGGGCACGAGCTCACGCACGCCTGGCAGGCCTCGTGGCTGCGCACGGAGCATGGCCACGCCGCGCCGGGGGCGGCGGCCTGGTCGGTGGAGGGCGGCGCGGACTTCGTGGCGATGGACCTCGTACGCCGGTTCCTGAACGTGGGCGCGGCGTCCAACTGGAAGTGGAGCGAGAACCTGGAGCCCCGCCGCGAGAGCGTGGTCTTTGCCCTGGAGCCGTTCGGCGCGCAGGGACGGCTCACCTGGGGCTACTACGATGCCAGCAGCCTGCTGCGCGATCTGCAGGCCCGGCTGATGGCGGGCGGCATGCCGGCCGAGGCGGCCATGGCGGAGGTGTCGCGGGGCGCGGTGGAGGGCTGGCACGGCGCGGACGGCGACGGCGGCGCGTGCGCGGGCCTGGTGGAGCGCCTGCGTCCCCGCCTGGGCTCGGGATGGGACGCGGCGGGCGCCGTGCTGCTGTGGACGGCCACGCAGGCCGCGGACGACCGCACGAATAACCCGGCCCTGAACAACCCCACCTACTACGACGTGGGCAACGCCGACGCCCGGTACGGCTGGAAGGCCGCCGCCGAGGTCCGCGCCGGCTCGGGGGAGCGCGCCGCGGTGTCGCAGGTGGCGGGCGGCAGCTTCTACGTCCGCCTGCGCGGCTCCAGCGCGGCGAGCGTGGTCTCCGCCAGCAGCAGCACGCCGGACGCCCGCTGGATGATCGCCCGCGTCCGCTGAGCCGAAGCACGAATCCGGGCATCGTCCGGCCGAACCGACACGAATCCGATTTTCCCTCCTCCAGGAGATGCAGCCATGAGCCGCCGCGACTACGCCCGCACCCGCAGCCTGATGTCCCGCATCCGCCCCGTGCTGAACGCGATCGCCGTCCTCGCGACCTGCGCCGCCGCAGTAGCGGCTGGTACCCTGGTCTGAGTTCGGCAGGCGGTTGGATCCACACGACGCATCGACCCTCCCCATCTGGGGGAGGGTCGGCGTGTTTGGGGGGATGGATGCAGATGGATCGCGGACGGTGGGATAGCGAGTGGATGGGGATCGTGGGTGGATGTGGATCGAGGGTGGTATCGGAATCGTGGGGAGATGCGGATCGTGGGTGGATGGGGATGGTGGATGGAGAGAGATCGAGTGGTGAGTTCCGAGAGATGGTGGCCGCTTTCCGTCCTGAGCGGATGAATCCGCCGCTGGGAAAGCCATAAGCCCCGTCGGCTCGCTGCGCTCGCCGAACGAGGCTTCAACTGCTGAACAGCATCTGCCCGAGTCCCGTCGGCCACCGGGATTCGTACGGAAATCGAACAGGCAGCGCAACATGATCCAACACAATCACTTACCCGTTCCAGCACCGGTGATCTGCACGAATTTCGTACAGTGGATTGCGAGGAAGTGAATCATCCAATCGCTTGCGAAATATACACTTACGCACGATTTGGCACACGGCGCGCTTCTGGCTTTATCCAATGCCGAACGCACACGGCGGCACACGAACCGGTACACGACCGGCCCGCCGCGGAGCAAACCGCCCCTGATCACGGAGACACTGCCATGAGCCGTCGCGACTACGCCCGCACCCGCACCCTGATGTCCCGCATCCGTCCCGTGCTGAACGCGATCGCCATCCTCGCGACGTGCGCCGCCGCCGCGGCAGCGGGCACCCTGGTCTGAGCCTCGCCGGGACGGGCACGATCCACCGACCGCATCGACCCTCCCCAGCACGGGGAGGGTCGGCGTGTTTGGGGGGATGGATGATCGACGGCTCGTGCGGTGGTGGCGAGGTGCGAGGTGGCGCGGCTGAAGCCGCCGCAACGACTGCGGAAAGCCTCACAAACTGCGTGAGGCTTCAAAAGCGGCACGGCAACAGCTCCAGATCAGGCGACGGCACTCACCCGCGACGGGAGTCCGCGCAGGCGGACTTCGTGTAGTGGTTGCGGCGAATTCATTCGCTCGGCCGGGGGCCTGCTCCACGGACAAATCATCATTCACGGACGAGCCGAGCTGATCATCATCCGGATTCCGAACACCCGCTCCCACACGCTCGATCCTACGTACGGAAATCAGACACTCACCGCAACCCATTGTCCTGCAGTCGCTTAGCCCGTTGGACCAGTTTATCGCTCGGATTCCGAACGTTTCGCGGCGGATGACGAATCCAGTTAAATCAAACAACCACATGCATTTACGCGCATTGAACACCGGGTCCGCTTCTCGCCTTGTCCGTGTCTCGAAAGCACGCGACTGCACGAGAAACCGGTCTAAGGCACATGCGCACTCGATCCCTGCTCCTCTCGATCCTCCTTCTGCTGTGCGGGGCGGCGCTGCCGCTGGGCGCGCAGACGGGGAGTGTGCAGGTGTCGCTCACCATCGTGGAGCCCGCGCAGGCCACCGTGGAACCCACGGCCACCGTGCGGCGCGCGGCCGACGGGCAGGTGCAGGTCGAGACGAACGTGCAGCTGCGCGGCGCCGTCGCCTGGTCGCTCTCGCCCACGGCCGTCCGCCCCGCGGCGTGGGCGGCCGCCGAGCCCGCCCCCACCAACGCGTGCGGCACGTGGTCCGGCAGCGCGGCGCCCGCGGAAAACGGCGGAGCGCGCTTTGGGCAGCGGCTCACGGCAAGCGCGCGGTGCGACGCAGGCGCGGGCAGCAGCGGGCAGTCGCCGCTCGTCATCGTGCTGGCAGCCAATTAGATCCGGCACTCACATCCAACCAGGGCCAACCCATGATCAACGGACGCATCCTCATCGTCAGCGACCGTCGCGAGGTAGTGGCGGAGCTGGAGCCCATCATCCGCGCCGGCGACCACATGGCCAGCGTGGTGCCGGACGGCGAAGAAGCCATGCAGATGCTGGACGACGGCATGGTGCCCGACGTGGTGATCAGCGACCTGGGATGCGAGCGGTCGTTCGACGGCATCAGCTACGTGCAGCGCTTTCGCCAGCTGAACCGCACGGGCGCGCACCTGGTGGTCACGGAGCCGGGCGCGCCGTTCAGCGGCAGGGGCACGGGCGGCCCGCAGGACCGCTTCGCCGTGCTGCCGCGCCCCTTTCGCGCCGACGACGTGCGGCAGACGCTGGAGTCCGCCGTAAGCCGCGTGGAAGAGGATTTCCGCACGCTGCGGGCAGAGGTGTGGCGCTCCATGGACCGGCTGCGGCGCGAGGTTGCGGATGCGCGCGGCGAGATGGTGCAGGCGCTGGCGCTGACCATCGCCGCCCGTGACCGCTACATGCAGGGCCACTGCGAGCGCGTGGCGGAGAACTGCCGCAAGGTGGCCGTCGCGCTCAACCTGAGCGACGACGACACCAGGCTGCTGGAGCAGGCGGCGCGGCTGCACGAGATCGGAAAGATCTCGGTGCCCGTGGAGCTGCTGCAGAAGACCGATCCGCTCACGCCCGACGAGCTGGACCGCATCCGCAGCCATCCGCGCGTGGGCGCCGACATCGTGCGCGGCGTGTCGAGCCTGCGCCGCCTGGCGCCGCTCATCGAGTACCACATGGTGGACCACTGCGAGCTCGCGGGCGACGTGTCGCCGGTGACGCCGGAGTTCCTGCTCATCGGCATTCTGCGCGCGGTGGATGCGTGGGACGCGATGAACAGCGACCGCTCCTACCGCCCCGCCATGCCGCGCGCCTACTGGGAGCCGCTCCTGCGCGCCGGTGCCGGCACCCGTTTCCATCCGCAGGCCGTCGCCGCGCTCATGCGCGTGGTGCCGGAGTGAACCACAGTGCGAAAGTGCGAAAGTGCGAAAGTGCGAAAGTGCGGGAGTAGGATGAAGAAACGTGGATGGTTCGGCTCCGGGCTGCGGAGCGCGGCCGGACCCTAAGCCGGTGAGGCCGGGTCCGTCGGCGTGCGTTGCCGGATGAGGAGGGCGAGGCGTCGATGAGGCGAGGCGTCCGCGGCGAGAATCGGAGAATCGGAGAATCGGAGAATCGGCGGGCGGATCGGCGGAGCCCGAGCGGTGAGCGGGTAAACCCGCCGCTGGGAAAGCCAGAAGCCCCGTCTCGGCTCGCTGCGCTCGCCGAACGGGGCTTCAACTGCTTCAACGACGAGCCGCCGGTGGCGTGGCACTCGCCCGTGACGGACAGTCCGCGCAGGCGGACTTCGTGTCGTTGTTGCGGCGAATTCATTCGCTCGGCCGGAGGACCGCGTCGCCCCCCGCCCCGCTTCACCCCCGCCCCGCTTCACCCCCGGCCCACGCTCTCCAGACCATACTGCTG
The DNA here is from genome assembly GCA_035638875.1 of Longimicrobium sp. Classification (GTDB taxonomy): domain Bacteria; phylum Gemmatimonadota; class Gemmatimonadetes; order Longimicrobiales; family Longimicrobiaceae; genus Longimicrobium. Next base: position 93 of record DASQZE010000335.1, on the reverse strand, counting down.
GATCTTGGCATGCAGCGTACTCCGCGAGATCCCCAGCTTCTCCGCCGCCGACGTGCGGTTGCCGCCCAGCAGGAAGAGCGTGCGCTCGATGTG